>JBFWNZ010000032.1:0-18862 GCA_050250795.1 Alphaproteobacteria bacterium
GTCGACTGCGACGGCATGTGCCTGGCACCGGGCTTGATCGACATTCGGGTCCGCACCTGCGAACCGGGCGCGGAGCACAAGGAATCCATCGCATCGGCCGGCCGCGCCGCCGCTGCGGGGGGCGTGACGACCGTTGTCGCCCTGCCGGACACGGACCCGGTCATCGACGACGTGCCGGTGGTGGAGTTCGTCACCCGGCGCGGACAGGAAGCCGGAACCGTGCGTGTCCACTGCTATGGCACGGTCACGCGGGGCCTGTCGGGCCGCGAACTCACCGAAATGGGCCTGCTGGCCGAGGCCGGCGCGCTTGCCTTCACCGACGGTGCCCGAGCGGTCGCGGATTCGCAGGTGATGCGCCGCGCGCTCAGCTACGCCTCGGGCATGGGCCTGCTGATCGTGCAGCATCCGGAGGATCCGAGCCTGGCCGGCGGTGCGATGAACTCCGGCGAGATTGCGAGCCGCCTCGGCCTGTCGGGCATCCCCACCGAGGCCGAGGTCATCATGGTGGAGCGCGACCTGCGGCTGGTCGCGTTGACGCGCGGGCGCTACCACGCCGCCCATGTGTCGACCGCTGCGGCCATCGAAGCGATCCGCCAGGCCAAACAGCGCGGACTGCCGGTCACATGCGACACCGCCCCGCATTACTTTGCGCTGAACGAGACCGCCGTGGGCGAGTACCGAACCTTCGCCAAGGTCTCGCCGCCGCTGCGCGACGAGATGGACCGGCGCGCCGTGGTGGCCGGGCTGGCGGACGGCACCATCGACGTGATCGCCAGCGACCACACACCCCAGGACCAGGATTCCAAGCGTCTGCCCTTTGCATTGGCCGAGCACGGAATCATCGGCCTGGAAACACTGCTTCCGCTGACGCTCGGCCTGTATCACGAAGCGGCCCTGTCGCTGCTGGACGCGCTGGCCAAAGTCACCGTCAAGCCGGCCGCATTGCTCGGTCTGCCGTCTGGGCGGCTGCGCCGCGGCGCCCCCGCCGATCTCGTGCTGTTCGATCCCGACCGGCCCTGGATCGTTCAGGAAGCCGGGTTCCGCAGCAAATCGAAAAACTCGCCCTTCGACGGGCGGCCCGTCCAAGGTCAGGTTCTGCGCACGGTCGTCGGCGGCCAGACCATCTTTCAGCACGACGGGGCAGCATGATCTTCGCCGACGATCCCGCCGCCGCCATCGGCGTCCTGGCAGCCGGCTATCTGCTGGGCTCGGTGCCGTTCGGCCTCGTGCTGACGCGTCTGGCCGGATACGGCGACATCCGCCAGATCGGCTCCGGCAATATCGGTGCGACCAACGTGCTGCGGACGGGCAACAAGACGCTCGCGGCATTGACCCTGGTGCTCGATGGCGGAAAGGGCGCAGCCGCCGTGCTGATCGCGGCCGTCCTGGCGCCCGCTCTGCCCTCTCTTGCCGCCATCGCCGGCGCCGCCGCCGTCCTCGGGCATCTGTTCCCGGTCTGGCTGCGCTTCCGCGGGGGCAAGGGCGTCGCGACCACCTTGGGAACCTTGCTGGCCCTCGCCTGGCCGGTGGGCGCGCTGGTCTGCGCCACATGGCTTGCGGTTGCGGCCGCGACCCGCTTCTCGTCTCTGGCCGCGCTGGTATCCGTTGCGCTCGCGCCGGCCTATGCAGCCTGGCTCGCCGGACCGCCGGAAGCGATCGCCGCCGCCTGCCTCGCCGTCCTGGTCTGGATACGCCATCACGAGAATATCCGCCGCCTGCTCTCCGGACAGGAACCGCGTATCGGCGCCCGCAAGGACTCCGGCAACCCGCCCGTGCAATAATGCCGTCCGCCTCGCCATGGCCGGCAGCATATTGATGGACACGCGCGAACGTCTCGACCGTATCCGCCTCGCACGCACGGAGCATGTCGGGCCCGTCACCTTCCTGCAGTTGCTGGAACGGTTCGGCTCGGCCGGCGCGGCCATCCCCGCCCTGCCGGAACTGGCACGTCGCAGCGGCGGGCGTCGCATTCCCCGCATCCCCTCCGCCGACGCGGTCGAAGCAGAAGCCGCCGCCATCGCATCTCTCGGAGCCCAACAGATCGTGTGGGGCGATGCCAGCTATCCCACGGCGCTCGCCGCCATACCCGATCCGCCGCCGGTTCTCACGGTCCGCGGAAATCCGGCGCTTCTAGAGCGCACCGCCATCGCCATCGTCGGCGCCCGCAACGCGTCGCTGAACGGCCGGAAAATCGCCGAACGCCTTGCAGCCGAGCTTGCCGCCGCGGACATCCTCGTCGTCTCCGGCTTTGCACGCGGCATCGATACCGCCGTCCATCGCGGTGCACTGGCGGACGGAACGGCAGCCGTCATGGCGGGCGGATGCGACGTGATCTATCCGCCGGAGAACGATGCGCTCTATGCGCAACTCTGCACACAAGGGCTCATTCTCTCCGAGGTCCCGGCCGGGGAGCAGCCCCAGGCGCGCCATTTTCCCCGGCGCAACCGCATCATCTCGGGCCTCTGCCTCGGGGTCGTCGTCGTCGAGGCCGCCCAGCGATCCGGGTCGCTGATCACCGCCCGGCTGGCCGGCGAGCATGGCCGCGAGGTGTTCGCGGTACCGGGCTCGCCCCTCGATCCCCGCTGCCGCGGCACCAACGACCTGATCCGCAAGGGGGCGGTCCTGACCGAGTCCGCCGAGGACGTGCTGGCCGAAATTCAGGGCATGCGCCGGATGCCATTGTCTCCGCCGCCCGCCGCCGCAGAGATACCCGAGGTTCCGGACACGGCAACCGCACGCGAGCGGATCGAAGCGCTGCTCGGTCCGCATGCGATCGGCATAGACGACTTGATTCGCGAAACCGGGCTGCCGGCGCAAATCGTCTCGGGCGTTATCCTGGAGATGGAACTCGCAGGCCTCGTCGACCGTCAACATGGCGGGCGGATTGCCCGGCTGGGGTGACTCGGATCGACGGCTAAAATTTTATCCTTCTTTTATTTAAATTAATCTCTCAATTAATTGAAGATACCAATCAATACTCAGCCCATTCCGGCAATGGAATATTTCCTTCTCCCCAATAAATTTGGATAATGTGACTGCGGTCACATCGCATTAACCGCTTATTACATATTCTGCGCACAATCTGAGAGCATGCGCCGCCGGAGTGCGTACAGGGATGCCCACGAATACCCCTTATCAAAGGTTGCTTGAACTGGCACACGCCCGCGCCATCGACGGCAAGGGCGGCCTCGCGGCATCCATCGCGGAAATGTGCCTCGCGGCCAAGGCCGATCTGGGACCGCGGGAGATGGCGCTTGCCTTCGAAATCCTGCGCATGCTGGTCAACCAGGTCGAGATGCATATCCGCCGCCAGATCGCGGATTACCTGGCGGATCGCAACGACGTCCCGCGCGACCTGTTGATGTTTCTCGCCAATGACGAGATCACCGTCGCTTATCCCATCCTGGTCCACAGTCATCTGCTGTCCGACGCGGATCTGATCCAGATCGCGGTGAAGCGCTCGTCGCGCCATCGGCAGGCCATCGCAATCCGCCCCGAACTCGGCGCAGCCGTATCCGACGTGCTGATCGCCACCGGCGAGGTCGATACGATCACGACCCTGCTCTGCAACAAGACCGCGTCGGTGCAGTCCGAGACCCTGGAGCGCCTCGTGGCGATGTCGCTGGAAATTCCGGCATACCGCGAACCGCTCGTCCATCGCTCGGACCTTCCGACGGCCTGTGCGCGACGCCTGTACATGTGGGTGGGCGAAGCGTTACAGGCTTACATTGCAGATCATTTCGCCATCGACGAACAGGCTGTCCGGGAGACGGTGGACCACGCGATCGGCTTGTCGCTGGCCGGACTGGCCGATGCGCGCCGCCGCTCGGCAGGCGTGGAACCCGACGCGCCAACCAAGCCCGACCTGGCGCTTCTGCGGGCGCTGGCCGATGGCAATATCCGCGAGTTCGAGGATCGCTTCGCCGCCATCCTGCGGCTTCCGCAAGCCGCGGTGAAGGCCATCCTCGACAATCCGGGACGCCAGCCGCTGGCGGTCGCCGGCAAGGGGTCCGGCCTGGAGCGGAACACGGTGGCCGAGATCATGTGCCACCTCTCGCGCATGCAGCCGCCCAGCCGGTTTGCCGAAACGGAAGGGTTCCGGCGGGCGATGAAATACTATGACCGGATCGACCGAGCCGGTGCCGAAGCGGTGCTCGCGACCTGGCGACGCACGCCCAATATCGAGTGGATTCACTGATCCATCTGCGCCTTTGCATGGCGCCATAGCGCCGGCAACGGTTGACGGCGCGAGATTGCAATGCCAATTGCTACGGTCATGTCCGTCCGCCGCGGCTTGCGGTGGGCGTCCCTTTAGTTTGCGCGCAGGCAGCCCATGGACGTGGTCGTCGTCGAATCACCGGCCAAAGCCAAGACGATCAACAAGTATCTGGGCTCCGGCTATCAGGTTCTTGCCAGCTACGGTCACGTCCGCGACCTTCCGCCCAAGGACGGATCGGTACAGCCCGACCACGATTTCGCGATGTCCTGGGAGGTGCAGCCCGCCTCCAAGAAAAGGATCGACGCCATCGCGAAGGCCGTTCGCGGCGCCAAGCGGCTGTTCCTCGCCACCGACCCCGATCGCGAGGGCGAGGCCATTTCCTGGCATGTCCAGCAGGTGCTGCAAGACCAGAAGGTGCTGAAAGGCGTCGAAGTCAAACGCGTCGTCTTTCATGAGGTCACAAAGAAAGCGGTCCTCGACGCCATCGCCAATCCGCGCGATCTGAACCGCGAATTGGTCGAGGCCTATCTGGCTCGACGGGCGCTCGACTATCTGGTGGGTTTCACGCTCTCGCCCGTGCTGTGGCGCAAGCTGCCCGGTGCACGGTCGGCGGGACGCGTCCAGTCGGTCGCGCTGCGGCTCATCTGCGAGCGCGAAGCGGAAATCGAAGCCTTCAAGCCCCAGGAATACTGGAGCATCGAGGCGACATTCTCGACCCAGCGCAACGAACCCTTCACGGCGCGCCTGACGCATGTCAACGGTACGAAGCTGGACCGGCTGGGCATCGGAACAGAAGACGCCGCCAAGGCTGCCGTGGCCGCGATCCGCAGCCGCGAGTACCGCATCGCCGAGATCGAGCGCAAGACCGTGCGCCGTCACCCAGCGCCGCCCTTCACCACCTCCACCCTCCAGCAGGAGGCCAGCCGCAAGCTGGGGTTCGGCGCGACCAAGACCATGCGTGTCGCGCAGCAGCTTTACGAAGGCGTTGCCATCGGCGGCGAGACGGTCGGCCTCATCACCTATATGCGCACGGATAGCGTCACCCTCAGCCAGGAGGCGATCGAGGGCTGCAGACGCCTGATCGCGCATGACTACGATGTGCGGTATTTGCCGGACAAGCCGCGCCTGTACCGGACCAAGGCCAAGAATGCGCAGGAAGCGCATGAGGCGATCCGTCCGACCGACATGTTCCGCCGGCCCGACGATGTCGCCCGTGCCCTGGATAACGACCAGCGCCGCCTGTACGAGTTGATCTGGAAACGCACCATCGCCTGCGAGATGGAAAGCGCAGTGCTGGATCAGGTCGCCGTGGATGTCGGCAGCCCGGACGGCAAGGTCATCCTGCGCGCGAACGGCTCGGTGCTGCGCTTCGATGGCTTCCTGACCCTTTACCAGGAAGGCCGCGACGACAGCGACGACGACGAATCTGGCGACCGCCGCCTGCCGGCGATGGAAAAAGGCGAGGCCACGTCGCTTGCCGAGGTGAGGTCCGAGCAGCATTTCACGCAGCCGCCGCCGCGCTACAGCGAAGCGAGCCTCGTGAAGCGGATGGAGGAACTCGGCATCGGCCGTCCCTCCACCTATGCCACGATCATCCGGGTGCTGCAGGAACGCAACTATGTCCGCCTGGACCGCCGCCGCTTCGTGCCCGAGGATCGCGGCCGGCTGGTCACGGGTTTCCTGGTCGGTTTCTTCCGCCGCTACGTCGAGTACGACTTCACGGCGCATCTCGAAGAGCAGCTCGACGACATTTCCGGCGGCCGCATCGACTGGAAGAAGGTGCTGCACGAATTCTGGAATGCGTTCGCCGCCGCCGTAGGCGGTGCGCAGGATCTGACAATCCGCGAAGTGCTGGAAACGCTGGACCGCGATCTGGGACCGCACTTCTTCCAGGTGGAGCCGGGTCAAGACGCGGAGGCGGCGCGCCGCTGCCCGTCATGCAGCAACGGCCGGCTGACGCTGAAGACCGGGCGTTACGGCGCCTTCATCGGCTGCTCGAACTATCCCGAATGCCGCTATACCCGCCAGATCGGCGGCGACACCGAGGACAAGGAGCAGGCAGAACCGGAAGCGGGCGGCCTGGAGTATCCGCGCATCCTGGGCACCGACCCGGCCTCCGGCGACGAGGTCTCCCTGCGGAAAGGCCCCTATGGTGTCTATATCCAGCTGGGCGAGGCCAAGCCCGCGGAAAAGGGCAAGAAGGCACCGCCGAAGCCCAAGCGCGCCGCCCTGCCGAAAGGCACGCAGCCGCAGGACGTGACGCTCGACCTCGCATTGCGCCTGCTCTCCCTGCCGCGCGAACTGGGCACCCATCCGGAGACCAAACAGCCGATCTCGGCCGGCATCGGCCGGTTCGGCCCCTATCTGCGGCACGGCGCGGCCTATGTCTCGCTCGGCGCGGAGGACGACGTCCTGACCATCGGCCTCAATCGCGCCGTTGCGGTCCTCGCCGATTCCAACAAGCGCGGCGGCCGCGAGCTGGGCACGCATCCGGCCGACGCCAAGCCCGTGACGGTCCAGCGAGGCCGCTTCGGCCCCTATGTGAAGCACGGCAAGGTGAATGCGACGATCCCGCGCGACATCGACCCGGAATCGATCACGCTGGACGAGGCTCTGGCCCTGATCGCCGAGCGCGCGGCCCGCGGTGGAAAAGGCAAAGCGGATGCCGAACCCGCCGCGAAACCGGCGAAGAAAGCGGCGCGAAAACCCGCCAAGGCAAAGACGGCCGCGAAAACCAAGACGAAGACGGCCGGGACGAAAGCCGCGAAACCGCGGCGAACCGCACCGAAATCCTAGGCGCCCTTTTCGACCGTCGCCTTCTCGATATCGATCAGCGCCTGGAGCCCGATGACCCGGAACATGTCCTCTTCCAGGTCGTGCGCCGTTGCCGCGTCCAGTCCCGGATCGTTCATGCCGTTGCGCAGCGTCTCTTCATAACAACGCTTCCAGGCCGCATAGCCGGCCAGCAGCGGCGTCCCCGAATCCGCCAGAATCCTGCAGCCATGGGCACCGAGTTCCTCGACCGTCATGCCCAGCATCCTCACGCCGCCGCGCGGCGTCAGGAACATGAACGGTCCCCCCAGCCGCTCATGGACATGGCGGATCTCCTCCGGATTGCGCGGGAACAGCATCAGCAGATCGGCGCCCGCCTTGCGGTACCCCTCGGCCCGGCGCAGCGCGTCGTCCATGTTAGAGGAGCGGATGGCATTGGTGCGGCCGACGATCAACGTGTCCGCCGACTGCCGCGCCGCCACGCATTCGCGGATCTTCGCCTCCATCAGCTCCTGCGGGATCATCCGCTCGATGCCGATGTGATGGTGCGCCCGCTTCGGCAGCACCTGATCCTCGATCTCGATGGCCGCGAAGCCGGCCGCCTCGGTCATCGCCATCGTGCGGCGCATATGCATCGGGTCGCCCCAGCCGCAGGCGCCGTCCAGGATCAGCGGCAGATTGCAGGCCGTGCGGATGTCGATGCCAAGCTGGACCAGTTCGGTCAGGTTCAGGTTGGCTTCGAGCACGGTCTTCACATAGCCCAGCGTGCCGCCGCCAAGATAAAGTGCCGGAAAGCCCGCCGCCTCGGCCAGCCGGGCCATCAGCGGATTGAACACCACGGTCGCCAGCACCGGCCGTTCGCCGTCCAGCATCGCACGCAACGAAGCCATGCTCGTCTCCCCTTCGCCTTTTCTGGCGGCGGGCCTTGCTCCCCCGCCCCTGCTGGCGTAACCCTTACATACCGGATCGCGGCGCTCATTATTAATTCGCCGCCAAAGCCATAAAGCCGAGGAGACGACCACCGATGACCCCGCCTCCCGCGAATACGGCGCTGCGCCGCCACACATCCCATTGGGGCGTTTTCCAGGCGGAAGTGCGCGACGGCCGCATCGTCGGCATCCACCCTTTCGAGCGCGATCCCGACCCCTCGCCGATCATCCAGTCGATCCCGCATGCGGTGTACGCCGAGAGCCGCGTCCGCCGGCCGATGGTACGCAAGGGCTGGCTGGAGAACGGACCCGACAGCCGCGGCCGCCGCGGTGCCGAGCCCTTCGTGGCCGTGCCCTGGGACGAGGCGTTGGACATGGTCGCGGGCGAGCTGGACCGCGTGAAGAAGGCCTATGGCAATGCCGCGATCTTCGGCGGGTCCTACGGCTGGTCGAGCGCCGGCCGTTTCCACCACGCCAAGACCCAGGTGGCGCGCTTTCTGAACGCCTTCGGCGGACATACGGCGCAGGTCCAGAACTACAGCTACGCAGCCGCGATGACCCTGCTGCCGCATCTGGTCGGCACCGCCGACGTGGTGCGCGGACTGAACAGCGACTATGAGAGCATGGAGGGCCATACCGACCTGTTCGTGTCCTTCGGCGGCGTGCCGATGAAGAACATGCAGGTCGAGGCCGGCGGCTCCGGCGAGCATGACGGCGCGATCTATCTGCGCCGCCTGCGCGACGGCGGCACCAAATTCCTCAACATCGGCCCGATCCGCGACGGCACGGCCGGCGTGGTCGATGTCGAGTGGCAACAGATCCGGCCGAACACGGACACGGCGCTGATGCTGGGCCTCGCCCACACGCTGCGCGACGAGAACCTGCACGACCCCGCCTTCCTGGAGCGCTACTGCACCGGCTATCAGCGCTTCGAACGCTATCTGCTGGGTGCCGACGACGGCCAGCCCAAGACGGCCGACTGGGCGGCGGAGATCACCGGAATCCCGGCGGAAACGATCCGGACGCTGGCGCGGCGCATGGCCGGCGGGCGCACCTTCCTTAACGCGACATGGTCGCTGCAGCGCGGCGATCATGGGGAACAGCCCTACTGGATGCTGATCACGCTGGCCGCAATGCTGGGACAGATCGGCCAGCGCGGCGGCGGCTTCGGCTTCGGCTTCGGCTCGATGAACGGCGTCGGCTGCCCGCGCCGCCCCTTCGGCTCGCCCAGCCTGCCGACCGGGCAGAATCCGGCGCGCAGCTTCATCCCGGTGTCGCGCATCGTCGACATGCTGCTGCACCCGGGCACCGCCTATCAGTTCGACGGGATGGACCGCGTCTATCCGGAAACCCGGCTGATCTATTGGTGCGGCGGCAACCCGTTCCACCACCATCAGGACATCAACCGGATGATCGAGGGCTGGCGGCGGCCGGACACGGTCGTCGTCCATGAGCCCTGGTGGACGTCGACGGCGCGGCACGCCGACATCGTGCTGCCGGCGACCACGACCCTGGAGCGCAACGACATCAGCACCGGGTCGCGCGACCGCTTCGTCACCGTGATGGAAAAGGCAGTCGAGCCGGTCGGCGAGGCGCGCAACGACTACGACATCTTCTCGGCGCTCGCGCAGCGCCTCGGCATCGCCGACAGCTTCACCGAGGGGCGCGACGAAGCAGCCTGGCTGCGGCATCTCTACGAGGTGTCGCGCAAGCAGGCCCAGCGCAACGATGTGGACCTGCCCGACTTCGACACCTTCTGGGCAGCGGGCTATGCGGAGATCCCGAAGCCGGCCGAGCCCTTCATCATGCTCGGCGACTTCCGGGCCGATCCGGTCGCGAATGCGCTGAAGACGCCGTCCGGCAAGATCGAGATATTCTCCGAGACCATCGACGGCTTCGGCTATGACGATTGCCCCGGCCATCCGGTCTGGATGGAGCCGCTCGAATGGCTGGGCAGCCCGCTCAGCGGCACCTTCCCGCTGCATATGGTGTCCAGCCAGCCGAAGCATCGGCTGCACGGCCAGATGGACGACACGCCGGTCAGCGCCGCGGCCAAGGTTCAGGGCCGAGAGCCGGTCCTGATCAATCCGGCGGATGCAGCCTCCCGCGGGATCGAGGACGGAACGGTGGTCCGCGTGTTCAACGACCGCGGCGCCGTCCTGGCGGGGGCGCGGATATCCGACGGCATCATGCCGGGCGTGATCGAGTTGTGCACCGGCGCATGGTACGACCCGCTGCATCCCGGTGAGATCGGCACGCTGGACGTGCATGGCAACGCCAACGTTCTGACCCCGGACAAGGGCACATCGAAGCTGACCCAGGCGCCCAGCGCGCATTCCGTGCTGGTGCAGGTCGAACGCTACGAGGGCAACCTGCCGCCGGTCAGCGTGTTCTCGCAGCCGCCCACCGTGGAGATTGCCAGCGTGAACATCGAAGGAGCGCGTCGCCGATGATCTATTCCCTCCCCGGCCGCCAGCCCAGCATCGGCGAGGGCTGCTGGATCGCCCCCAACGCCGTTCTGATGGGCGACGTGGTGCTGGAACGCAACGCCTCGGTCTGGTGGAACGTCGTCATCCGCGCCGACAACGACCGGATCGTGATCGGCGAGAACACCAACGTCCAGGACGGATCGGTTCTGCACACCGATGGCGGCATCCAGCTTACCATCGGCCCGAACGTGACCATCGGCCACATGGTGATGCTGCATGGCTGCACCATCGGCGAGGGCAGCCTGATCGGCATCGGCGCGGTGATCCTGAACAACGCGAAGATCGGCAAGAACTGCATCATCGGAGCCAAGTCGCTAATCCCCGAAGGCAAGGAAATCCCGGACAACTCGCTCGTCTTCGGCGCGCCCGGCAAGGTGGTCCGCGATGTCTCGCCGGAGCAGGCCGAACGGTCCCGGCGGTCCGCGGCGCATTACGTCGAGAACGCGCATCGCTACGCCCAGTCCCTGAAGGAACTGCCATGAGCTTTCGCGACCTAGAAGCACCTGCCGCACGGATCGCCCAACTCCTCATCGCGCGCAAGGAAACGGTCGGCATCGCCGAATCCTCCACCGGCGGTCTCGTCTCCGCGGCACTGCTGGCGGTTCCGGGCGCCTCGGCCTTCTTCATGGGCGGCAGCGTGATCTACACCCGCCATGCCCGGCGTGCCTTCCTCGGCCTGCCGGACCCGTTGCCGGGCGGCATGCGGCCGTCGACCGAGCAATATGCGATCATCCTCGCCGTGGCCGCCCGCCAGAGCCTCGACACGATTTGGGGCCTGGGCGAGACCGGCGCCGCCGGTCCGACAGGCAACCGCTACGGCGACAAGGCAGGGCATTCCTGCCTCGCCGTGGCCGGGCCGGTCGAACGCGTGAAGACGCTGGAAACCGGTTCGGAGAACCGCGACGGCAACATGTGGGTCTTTGCGCTTGAGGTGCTGACCCTCTTCGAGGACGCCCTGCGGGCGGCTCCCTGAGGGGCAGCGCTTGCCCCGCCCGCAACGACCGAAGCCGCCGCTGCCGTCGAAGCAGCAGATTGTCGCCTTCATCGAGAACAGCGACGGCCCCGTCGGCCGGCGCGAGATTGCGCGCGCCTTTCACATCCGGGGCGCGGACCGTACCTGGCTGCGCAGCATGCTCAAGGAACTGGAGGCCGAAGGGCATCTGGAGAGCGGCGGCCGCAAGCGGGTGATGCGGCCGGGCGGCCTGCCCGAAATCGCGGTGATCGAGGTCGACCATATCGACACCGATGGCGAGGTGGTTTGCCGCCCGGCGCGCTGGCAGGACGAGGCGCCGCCGCCGCGCATCTATCTCGTCCCCAGCCGGCGCAAGGCCAATGCACCCGGCATCGGCGACCGCGTGCTGGCCCGTCTGCGCAAGCTGGAGGACGACGTCTACTCCGCCGAGAGCATCCGCTTCATCGGCAAGGTCGCCCGCGAGTTGCTGGGCATCTACGAGCCCGTGCGCGGCGGCGGCATCCTGCGCCCGACCGACCGTCGCCATAAATACGAATACTTCATTCCCGAGCAGTTCAGCGGCGGCGCGATGCCCGGCGAGTTCGTCACCGCCGAAGCCCTGCCCGCAGGCCTGAACCAGCGGCGCGCCCGCGTGACGGAGCGGCTGGGGCCGAGCGGCGATCCACGGTCCGTCAGCCTGGTCGCGATCCACACCCTCGACATCCCGACCCGCTTCTCGCCCCCTGCGCTCGCGCAGGCCGAGGCGCTGACCGCGCCCGACATCAAGGGCCGCACCGACCTGCGGGCGCTGCCGCTCGTCACCATCGACGGGGCCGATGCCCGCGACTTCGACGATGCGGTCTGGGCCGAACCCGACGACGACCCGGACAATCCCGGCGGCTGGCATCTGGTGGTCGCCATCGCCGATGTGTCCTGGTACGTCCGGCCGGGCGACGCCCTCGACCGCGATGCCTACGAACGCGGCACCTCGGTCTACTTCCCCGATCGCGTCGTCCCCATGCTGCCCGAGGCGCTGTCGAACGAGCTTTGCTCACTCAAGCCCGGGGTGGAACGCGCCTGTCTCGCCGCCGATATGCGCATGGATTCCGAGGGCCGGTTGCGGAGTGCCCGCTTCCTGCGGGGCCTGATGCGCTCGGCGGCCCGGCTGACCTACGAACAGGTCCAGGCCGCACGCGACGGCATGCCGGACGACATGACGGGACCGCTCCGCGACACCGTGATCGCGCCGCTCTACGGCGCCTTCCGCGTGCTGGCCAAGGCGCGTGCCGCACGCGGTACGCTCGACCTCGACCTGCCGGAACGCCGCGTGATCTTCGGCGAGGACGGCCGGATCGACCGGATCGTTCCCCGCACCCGCCTCGACAGCCATCGCCTGATCGAGGAGATGATGATCGCCGCCAATGTGGCGGCGGCCGAAACGCTGCAACGGCGCGGTCTGCCGGTCATGTACCGCATCCACGAGCCGCCGGGCATGGACAAGCTGGAGGCGCTGCGCGAGTCGCTCCAGGCGCTGGGCTACAAGCTGGCGCGCGGCGTGTCGGTCACGCCGCGCCTGTTCGCCGGCATCATCCAGCGCGCCGCCGATACCGAGCACGCCCAGTTGGTCAGCGATCTGATTCTGCGCAGCCAGTCCAAGGCCGTGTACGGTCCCGGCGATCTCGGCCATTTCGGGCTGGCGCTGCGGCGCTACTGCCATTTCACCTCGCCGATCCGGCGCTATGCCGACATCCTGGTCCACCGCGCCCTGGTCCGCGCAGCCGATCTGGGGCCGGGCGGCCTGACGGACGATGTCGGCGACCGCTTCGAGGAACTCGGCGAGCATATCTCGACCCTGGAGCGCCGTGCCGAGACGGCTGAGCGCGATGCCCTCGACCGCTTTACCACGCTCTACCTCGCCGAGCGGGTCGGCGCGCGGTTTGCCGGCCGGATCAGCGGCGTGACCCGCTTCGGTCTGTTCGTCACCCTTCACGACACGGGTGCCGACGGGCTGGTCCCGGTCCGCAGCCTGCCCAACGATTTCTACATCCATGACGAGGTCAACCACCTCCTCGTCGGTCAATCCAACCGGCTGGCCTTTCGCCTGGGCGAACCCGTGGCGGTATCGCTGGCCAGCGCCGATACGACCACGGGCAGCCTCGTCTTCGAGATCGTCGAAGGCGGAAAGACGCTGGCCGCCGGGCAGGGACCGAAACGGCGCGGCAGGGCTCCCATGCGCCGCCGCGGCGGAAGAAAATAAAGACGGCACTGGGACTTGGCAGCTATACTTGTCCTCGTTGCGGATTTCGGGCAAAGCCAGTCCAGCGGGGGCATTCGCCTCATATTTCCGAGATGAACGTGGTGTTCGGCAGTGGTTTCGGTGCTTCGGGCACGCGCCGGGGAACAGAGACGTGGTTCCGGCGGAAGGGTCTTGCCGTCGTCGCCATACTTCTCACGGGCTGCACGGAAGTTCCTGCACCGGCACAGGCGCCGGCTCCAACGACGGCGACCGCAGAAACCATGATCAGGACCGGCTTCGCCGACGTGCACAAGGTCTACCTCACCGAACCGGATATGGCGCAACTGTCGCTGGCGAGCCTCCAGGGATTGCGCGGGATCGCGCCCGAGCTTGAGTATCGGGCGAATACCGCAACCGTCGACCTGGCGGCCAATGGCCATTCCATTGCCTCGGTTCCCCGGCCTCGCGACGGGAGCTTGACCGACTGGACGGCCCTCACCGTCGCCATGGTCGATGAAGGCCGGCATGCCTCACCCTCTCTCGCCGGGGCCGCCGACGAGCGTATCTACGACGCATTATTCTCAGGCGTCGCGCGACAGCTCGATCAATATTCCCGCTATTCCGGGACGGAACTGGCACGCGAGAACCGCGCCAAGCGGCAGGGCTTTGGCGGCATCGGGGTCATCGTCGAACCGGACGCAGAAGGCGCCCGCGTCGTCGACATCGCCAACGGGACCCCGGCCGCAACCGCCGGCCTTGCGGTCGGCGACCGGATTATCTCTATCGAGGGGCGTTCGATCATCGGGTTTCCCCTTCAAGACATCGTGGAGATGCTTCGCGGCCCCGTCGCGACCAAGGTGCAGCTGGCGGTCCGCCGCCCGAACGCGGCCGGCATGCAGTCGTTTCTGGTCGAGCGCGCCCATATCGTGCCGAGCACCGTGGAGTACGCCCGGCAGGGAGGGGTCGCGATCGTCAAGCTGACGGGCTTCAACAAGCGTACGGCGGACAGCGTTCGCGAAATGGTGGAGCAGGCGCGCCGCGAACTCGGACCGAAACTCGAAGGCCTGATCATCGACCTGCGCGACAATCCCGGCGGGCTGCTGGATCAGGCGGTCGACGTCGCCGACCTGTTCCTGGACAGCGGCCGCATCATCTCGACGGAAGGCCGGCACCCGGACAGCCTGCAATTGTTCGATGCACGCGAAGGCGATATCGCCAAGGGCGTGCCGATCGCCGTCGTCGTCAACGGTGCAACCGCATCCGCAGCCGAGATCGTGGCCGCCGCACTGCAGGACCAGAACCGGGCCGTCGTCGTCGGCACCACAAGCTTCGGCAAGGGAACCGTCCAGACGGTGCTGCGCCTGCCGAACAACGGCGAACTGATCCTGACCTGGGCACGCCTCCACGCCCCATCCGGCTATACGCTGAACCGTATCGGAATCTCCCCGGCGGTCTGCACCTCCACGGGCGAGACGCCGGGCGGCATTCTGGCTGCGACGCTGGACGAGCAGACATCGCCGATTCGCGAGCGGCTGCGGCAACGGCGCGCCGCCGATAGCGACGACGACCCCCAGCGCCTGGCCATGAAGGCCTCATGCCCGTGGCGGCCCCGCACCGACGAAACCTTCGACCTGACGGTTGCCGCCGCGCTGCTGCGCGATCCGGCAGCCTATCGCCGCGCAATCCTGCTCTCGGCACCGTCAGCGGTGGACGGCTGAATGGCCGAGGAACGCCGACGACCCGCGCGCCCTCGCGACGCCGCCAGCCTCGTCCTGCTGCGCGGACCGAACGACGCCCCGCAAGTTCTGCTGGGCCGGCGCCCGGACAGCGTTCGCTTCATGCCCGGCATCTATGTCTTTCCCGGCGGCAGCCTGGAGCGCAACGACCACGCCGTCGACACGCCCTTCGACCTGCGGCCCGATGTGCTCGCCCGCGTGGAGCGCCGATGCGGCCCGGCGCGGGCTCGAGCCTTGGCCTGGACGGCGATTCGCGAGACCTGGGAGGAAACCGGCATCCTCGTCGGGCGTTCCGCGGCGCCGGGCAAGGCACCGACCAACCGCCAGGACTGCCCCGCCCACGAAGCCTTCATCCGCAAGGGATTGGCTCCCGACCTTTCAGCTCTCGACTATATCGCCCGCGCCATCACGCCGACGCGCAGCCCCATCCGTTTCAACACCCGCTTCTTCCTCGCCTCCGGCGAGACGGCGGGCGAGCCGGCGCCGGAAAGCTTCGAGTTGGAGGATATCGGCTGGCGCGACCTGCGCGCCGGGCTGCACGACCTGCCGATGATGGACGTCCAGCATTTCGTGCTTGAGATCGCGATGGAACACTGGCGCAACCCGCCGCCGCCCGATCCCGAAAGGCCGGTCCTGGTCCGGCGCTACGCCTATGGCCGCCATTGGATGCGTCCGGAACGCCCTTGACTTGCACGGTTCGGGCTGTATGTTGGCCGCCCTTAGGCAGGACGATTTGCAAGTACGGAAGCGACCGCGATGGCGAAGCCCAATACGATTCTGATCAAGCTGGTGAGCACGGCGGATACCGGTTTCTATTATGTGACCAAGAAGAACCCGCGCACCCAGACCGAAAAGATGGAATTCCGGAAGTACGATCCGGTCGCGCGCAAGCATGTCGCCTTCAAGGAAGCCAAGATCAAGTAGGCAATGCACGCCGCTTGAAGGATCGAAGCCGCCCTCTCCGGGCGGCTTTTTGTTTTACGGCAAGAAAATTCAATCGCCGGCTTTGGCGAGACCGCCCAGCAGGGCAGCGTCGACGCCGCATAATGTGCCGTCCATCCAGACGACAACCCGATTGCGGCCGCTGCGTTTGGCTTCATACAACGCATCGTCCGCACGCTTGAGCATGGAGGCGACGCTGTCGTCTCCGCCATGCGATGCCGTGACACCGATGCTGACCGTGACCGGAAGCGACACCCCCCCCGCCTTGAACGGCTCGTCGCCGATAAACGCACGCAACCGCTCGGCAACGACAGCCGCAACGGTCAATTCGGTATCCGGCATCACCACGACGAACTCTTCGCCGCCATCGCGAGCCACGGTATCGAAACTGCGCAGATTCCGATTCACCCGGACAGCCAGTTCCTGCAGCACGGCATCGCCCACGGCATGGCCATGCGTGTCGTTCACAGCCTTGAAGTGATCGATGTCGAATATCACGAGCGATGTGGGCTTGCCGCTCGCACTGCTCCGGTCGAGCTGGCCGGCGATATGCGCCTCAAGATACCGTCGATTGTAGAGACCGGTCAGCGGATCGGTGAGCGCCAGTTCGAGACTGCGTTCGTAGGAATCGCGGATCCGGTTCTGGTAGCGCCGGCGGCGGACCTGGGTTCGTGTCCGTGCCAACAGTTCGTTACGGTCCAGCGGACGCACGATGTAGTCGTTGACGCCGAGGTCCATCCCCTTCGCCAGCCGACGCGTGTCGTCCTCCTCCACGATCAGCAGGATGGGCGTGTGCCGCGTCTCCTCGGCCGAACGGAGCAAGGAACACAGCCGCAGCGCGTCCAGCCCCTTCAACTGAAGATCGACCACGATCAGATCGAGGTCTCGCGCCTTGGCGAGATCGTAAGCGTGCGTAACGTTGTCGGCGACCAGAACCTCCGCCGCGACCGGCAACAGCATCCGCCGCAGACGGTCCACTTCGGTTGCGCGATCCGCGACCATCAAAATCCGTGCGTCGTCCAGCGCCTCCGCATCCTCATGCGCTTCATCGCCGAACATGCCGAACTGGCCGGAGGTCTTTTCCCGCAACCGCCATTCATCCAGCAGCATCTTCAGGCGGACAAGCGAGCGGACACGCGCGAACAGCGCGATATCGTTCACGGGCTTGGTCAGAAAATCGTCCGCCCCCGCCTCCAGCCCGCGCACGCGATCCGAGGTGTCGGACAACGCGGTGACCATGACGACAGGAATATGGCGGATGCGGGGGTTCTGCTTGATCTTCTGACAGACCTCGTACCCGTCCATGCCCGGCATCATCACATCGAGCAGGATCAGGTCGGGATTCGTGGCCTCCGCCACCGACAGCGCACTCGGACCGTCGAAAGCCGTGACGACCTCGAAATACTCGCTGGTCAGCTTCGCTTCGAGCAGCTTGACGTTCGGTACCAGGTCGTCGACCACAAGGACGCGGGCGGTCATGGGGTCCTGCTATCCGAGAAACTGCTCGATGGTCGCCAGGAAGCTGTTCACGGAGATCGGCTTCGCGATATAGGCCTCGCAGCCTCCCTCGCGAATCTTCTCCTCATCCCCCTTCATGGCAAAAGCGGTCACGGCAATGACGGGAATCGCGCGCAGCTGATCGTCCTCCTTCAGCCACTTCGTCACCTCAAGCCCGGAGACCTCCGGCAACTGGATGTCCATCAGGATGAGATCGGGCAGTTCTGCGCGGGCGATCTTAAGCGCTTCGATGCCGTCACGGGTCTGGAGAATCTGATAGCCTTGCGATTCGAGAAGATCGTGAAAGAGCTTCATATTCAGCTCGTTATCTTCAACGATCAGGATTTTCTTCGCCATCGCCCGCCACCGCTTCTCGAAGCCGTGCCGACTTCGCACGGTACGGGATTTGCGCAAGGAGGAACCCGTCCGGGACAGGAACAAAAACAGTCCTTTCCCGTTTCTTTCGTACCATACAAACTGGTTTCAGCAAAACAATCTAGGGCTAACCCGTAAGGCGGTGCGCCGGGCAAGGAGCAGACTGCGGAATGCGCATCGGAGTGGATGTCGGCGGGACGAAGATCGAAGCCGCGGCAATCGATGACGACGGTACCATCGTATTGCGGCGGCGCGTCGCCACACCGGCAGGAAACTATCCCGCAGCGGTCGAGGCATTGGCGACTTTGGTGCTCGGACTCGAATCGGCCCTTGGACGGCGCTGTCCCGTCGGTTGCGGGATTCCCGGCTCGATCTCGCCTGCGACCGGTCTCGTCCGCAATGCCCATAATTCGCCCTTCCAGGATCATCCCTTCGACCGGGACCTTGCCAGCCGCCTGCGGCGGCCGGTGCGAATGATGAACGACGCGAACTGCTTTGCGCTGTCCGAGGCCCGAGACGGCAATGCCGCCGGCGCACAAGTCGTATTCGGAGTCATCCTGGGCACCGGATGCGGCGGCGGAGTCGTTATCGGGGGCGACGTGCTGGTCGGCGCCAACGCCGTGGCCGGCGAATGGGGACACAATCCCCTGCCCTGGCCGGACGACGACGAACGGCCCGGCTTGGCCTGCACCTGCGGCAAGTACGGCTGTATCGA
>JBFWNZ010000033.1:0-18729 GCA_050250795.1 Alphaproteobacteria bacterium
CCATTCACGATCTGGGAAATTTCGACCCCGTTGATCAAATGCGCGAGATGCCGGGTCAGCACGCCCGGCTGCACGCCATAGAGCATCGCCTTCTGCGGATCGACCGTCACGCGGATCTGGGGGATCGGCACCTGCTTCTCGATCGCCAGATCGACCAGGCCGGGCACGCTCCCCAGCCGTGCCTCGACGACGCCCGCAATGTTGCGCAGGACATCGATATCTTCGCCGAAGATCTTCAGGACGATCTGGGCGGCCGCTCCCGTCAGCATATGATCGATCAGCCGATGGCCGATCGGCTGGCCGATATTATAAGTGCCCGGCAGGCTGGCAAGCCGCTGCCGGACGTCGCGCATGACCTCCGGCATCGGCCTTTTCCCAAGAACGACCGTCGTTTCCAACTCGCTCAGGTGCACGCCCTGCGCCAGTTCGTCGTTCTCGGCGCGGCCGGTCCGCCGACCGACCGAGACGATTTCTGGGATGCCCAGCAGCACACGTTCGGCGACACGCGCGATACGGACCGATTCCTCAAGAGAAATGCCCGGCTCCAGGGCCATCTCGATCATGATCGACCCTTCGTTGAAGCGCGGCAGGAAGGCGCGCGGAATGGTCGGAACGATGGAGATGGCGAGGAAACAGGCGACGCCGACGCCGACCACGAAGGGCGCCGGCCGGTTGAGGACCCGCTCCAGCAGCCATCGGTTGCCGCGCTTCAACTGACGGACGAACCAGGATTCCTGGTGCGACAGGCGCTTCATCTGCGGCAGGAAATAGGAACACAGGACCGGCGTCAGCGTCAGCGAGACGATCAAGCTGGCGAAGATCGAGACGATATAGGCGACCCCGAGCGGCGCGAAGAACATGCCCTCGATGCCGGGAATCGCGAACACGGGCACGAACACGACGATGATGATCATCGTCGACTGCACGATGCCGGACCGAACCTCCTGCGAGGCATCCGCGATCACCGTCAGCGCCGGCCGGGGATTGGGCAGCAGGCGGTTCTCGGACAGCCTGCGATAGATGTTTTCGACGTCCACCACCGCGTCGTCGACCAGTTCGCCGATGGCAATGGCAAGCCCGCCCAGGGTCATCGTATTGAGCGACAGCCCAACCCAGCGGAACACGACGAAGGTAATCAGGACGGACACCGGAATCGCGACCAGCGAGATCGCCGTGGTCCGGACGTTCGCCAGGAACAGGAACAGGATCACCGCGACCACGACCATCGCCTCAAGCAGCACCTGCTCCACATTGCCGATGGAGGCTTCGATGAAATCGGCCTGCCGGAACACGATCTGGTTCAGCTTCATGCCCGGCGGCATGCTTGCGTCGAGGCTTTCGATGGCCAAGCCGAGCCGATGCGTCAGGTCGAGCGTGTCCGCGCCCAGCTGCTTCTGGATCAGCATGACCACGGCCGGGCTGCCCATGTATCCGGCATCGCCGCGGCGCTGCTGCGGCTGGAAGGAAACGTCCGCCAGCTGATGCAGAAGGACAGGCTGGCCGCCCCGCAGCTGGATGCTGACATTGCGCAGATCGTCCAGCGTCGTCGACCGTCCCACGATCCGGATCTGGTATTCCTGCGCGTGCTGATCGATCACGCCGCCGCCGCTGTTGCTGCCGAACTGCTCCAGGGCCGTCTCCATATCCTGGATCGTGATCCCCAGCAGGTTCAGCTTTGCCAGGTCCGGCGTCACCCGGTACTGCCGGACCTGTCCGCCCATGGCGTTGACGCGGGCAACGCCGGGAACGGCGCGCAGCCGCGGGGCCACGACCCAATCGGCCGTCTCGCGCGCCAGCATCGGATCGTTGCCGCCGGACAGCGCGATGATGAGAATCTCGCCCATCAGCGACACGGTCGGCATCAGCTGCGGACGGACATCGTCCGGCAGCGACGCATGCGCGGTCGTCAGCTGTTCGGTCAGTAGCTGGCGCGCCCGGAACAGGTCGGTGCCCCAGTCGAATTCCGCGAACACGATGGACAGGCCCGCGGTCGAATTGCTGCGGATGCGGCTCAGCCCCATCGTCCCGGCCACCGCCGCCTCGATCGGCATCGTGACCAGTGTCTCGACCTCCTCCGGCGCGAAGCCCGGCGCCTCGGTCAGGATGGTCAGCGTCCCCTTGTTCAGATTGGGGAACACATCGACGGCCATCTCCTGCTGCGCGTAGACGCCCAGCGCGATGATCACCGCCGCGATCACCAGAACGAGGGTGCGGCTGCGGAGGCTGGCGCTGACGAAGAAGGAGAACATGCCGGCTGCCTATCGCTCCGCGGCCATCCGCATCGGGGATTGCGGGACCGTGCGCGCCACCGCGATGCCCGCGACCAGCGACACGGCCACCAGCGCGCACACGATGGCGGCGCCCGTCGGCAGATTCATGACGGCAGACGCGACCAACCCCAGGAAGTAGCCCACGACGCCGATATTCAGGGCGATCAGCACCCGCCACCGGGCCGGCGCCGACCGCGCCGCGAGTGCGGGCACGATCAGCGAGGCGAAGACCAGCAACACGCCGACCACCTGGACCGAAATGGTGATGACGATGGCGAAGATGCCGTAGAACAGAATCCGCTCGCGCCGCAGATCGCGGAAATGCCACAGCGCCAGCACCGCGGCATACACCAGGGCAATGCCGGCGAGCTGCAGCGGCGTCACCCACAGGATCTGGCCGATCAGCAGCTGCTTCAAATGCTCGGCTCCACTGGGATTGACCGAGAGCATCATCAACTGCACCGCCGCCGCAGTGATGTAGAGCACACCGATGATCGCCTCCTGGATCGCGGGGAAGCGCTTATCGGTCCAGACCAGCACGGCGGAGCAGATCAGGGCCGCCCCGACGGCGCTTGCCTGGATCACCCACTCGTTCAGATCGCCCCACATCAGGCCGCCGAAGACGACCCCCGTGGCGGCGACCTGCGCCAGCGCGATATCGATGAAGATGATGCCGCGCTCCAGGACCAGCGTGCCGAGCGGCACATGCGTGGCCAGGACGAGGAGGCCGGCGACCAGCGCCGGCCCCAGCACCTGAAGATCAATTACGCTCACGGCCTGCGAGCCCGTCGAGCAGCCGGTCGACAGACGCACGATAGAAGTCCGCCAGCGTCTTCGCGTCGTCGGTGCCGCCGACCGTAAAGGGCAGCTTCACCAGCGGAATACCGGTCCGTTCCGTCACATAGCGCGACGGCCGCGGGTCCTCATAGGCAGCGTAGAGCGCGAACTTCGCCTTGGCCTTGGCCGCCGTCTCGACCACGCGGGCCAGATCGGCCGGCCCCGGCGGCACGCCCGGCTCCGGCTCCACGACCGCGACCGGCTCCATATCCAGCCACGCCAGCAGATACTCGGAATGCTCGTGCTGCACGACCACGGGAACATGGTGCAGCGGCTTCGCCTTCGCCTCCAGCTCCTTGATGAGCGCGCCGAGATCCTTGATGAAGGTCTTGGCCCGGTCGCCATAGGCCGCCGAACTGGCGGGATCCAACTCGATCATCCGCCGCGCGAGCTGGCCGGCAACGGTCCGCATGCGGTTCGGATCGCCCTGGATATGCGGATTCCCCTCGCCATGGGCATGGCCCTTCTGCTCCTTGCCGCCGCCGTGATCGTGCTCGTCCTTCAGGAACTTCACGAAACCGCCCGCGTAGAATGCGCCGGGCTTGCCCTTGTCCAGCTTCGGATTCTGGGCACGCGTCAACGCGGCGGGCAGCCAGCCATCCTCGATCCCCCCGCCGGTGCAGACCAGCAAATCCGCCTGCGACAGGGCCGAGATCAGCGCCGGCGTCGCCGATGCCTGTTCGGGATTCACATGCGGGGATACAGCCGTAAAGACCTCGACGGCATCCCCACCGATTTCCTTGGTCAGCGCCTCCCATTCAGGCAGGCAGGCGAACACTTTCAGCTTCGCCTGTGCCGTCGCGGGCACGGCTGACAGGAGCGCAAACCCAAGGATTGCGAATGCGGCGGTTCTCATCGGATTGGAATTCCCCTGCATTTTCATAACTCAAGGGCAGAGTAGCACGCTGCATGCCGCATGCGCGAAGAATCTCGGAACGCGCTGCACACCGAAGCCGGCATATGTGATATTCGACCCCGCTGTACACGGGCTGGCAGACGTGGAATGGTGGCGCGGCATGAGACAGACGATGCAAATCCGTAGGGCCTTCGCAACCGCAGGGCGCGACGTATTGCCGCAGATCGCCCTTTGCGGTCTCCTCGCGCTCACGGCCGCTCCGGCCTGGGCCGCCGATGAGCATGGCCACGACCATGGCGGCGGCCGCGCACAGATCGTCGTGTCGCCTCGAACCGAAGCGCGGATCGGCGACCGCCAACTCGTCCTGGTCTATGCGCGGGGGCGTCTCGTGGCCTTCCTCGAAAGCTTCGCGAACGGGGCCCCGGTGCGCGGCGCGGAAATGGAAGCGACGGTCAATTTCCAGGCCGAGCCGCTGCCGGAAGTCGCGCCCGGCATCTATCGCAGCGGCGATATCGCCCTGCCGGGCGGCAGCAACGAGATCGAGATCGCATGGCGTGCCGCCGGCGAAGACGGCACCGCCACCCTGACCCTTCAGATTCCATCCGGCGCGGCAACCGCCGGCGGCCTGGACAACCTGCCTGTCCCAAAAGTCCCCGGCTGGGTCTTTCTGGCGGCGGCCCTTCTTCTCTATGCGGGTGTGACGCTACTGTTCTGGCGGCGGGCCGTCCTGCGGCGACGGGTGCCGGAAGACGTGCCGGCCCATCCCGACCCGCACCGCCACCAAGCCGCGGAATAGACCCGCGTCAGCGGGTCCAGCGCAACGTCGCCTGCGGCATGGTATCGACGATCGCCGACCCCGGCCCCGATGCAACCTCGGTGATCGCGCCCGCATCGGTATCCAGCATGACTTCGCTGGTGACTTCCGACGCGACCTCGATCAGGTAGTCGGCCATCAGGACGCCCCCGAGAACCAGCGCGGCAAAAACGGCGTTCATGCGATCTCCGACATCCTCTCCGGGATTTCAGGGCGCCGAGACATAGCTGGCCACGACGGCGCCGGCAACCGCCAGCGCGGCAACGGAACTGCCCGTGACCACCCCGACCATCACCGCGGCGCCGCCGGCCAGGGCGGCAACCGTCAGGAACTCATAGGAACGGGTTTCCTGGATGCGTGCCCGTTCGTCGGGCAGCACCTCGTAACGCTCGATCCGCTGCTCGCTTCGCGGCGAGCGGTCGTCCGGCTCCGCAGCGAATGCCGGCGACGCGGCCGGCACGGCGGCCAGCAGGCTCAGGAGCACAAGGATCCGGCGCATCGCAACCATGACTACCGCACCTGACTGAGGACTGCCGAGCCATTCGTCACCACCCGCAGGCTGGGCGACAATTCGCTGACGACCAGCACGCTGCCGGAATCCACCGGGACCGTCGTGACCTGATGGGAGACGAACGTCTCCGCCGTGCGGCGTTCCCACAGCATGTAACGCCCGTCATTGGTCCGCACCAGGCTGCTGCGCGGCACCTTGACGCCCGCAACCTCCTGCGATCGCGTGCGGACGAACACCGTCACCGGCTTGTCGACCGTCAGGCCGGGGGTCGCCCCCAGTATCTCGAACTGCAGAGGAATCGCCTGATTGCGCAGGGTCAGGCCGCCGCCGACGAAGCGCAGATCGAGGCGCTGGCCGTCGGCCGTCACCGCCGTCGCGCCTTCGACACGCTCGGCCACATCGGGGGTGAACGCTGCCGCCGATACCCACAGCCGGGACGGATCGACCAGTTCGAACAGCGTGCTGCCGGGCGAGACGTATTGCCCGGCCGCGACCTCGACATGCGAGACCACGCCATCGGTCCGGGCCCGTAGCGGAACCCGCTCGGTCTGGCTGGCGCGCAGAACCGACAGATGCCGCTGCAGGCCGGCGATCTCGACCCGCACCGCCTCGATCTTGCCTTCGCGGAAGCGCACGAACATGACCTGTTCCAGCTGCGCCATGCGCTTGCGCGCCATATCGATCTGGTTCTCCAGGTCCTTGATGCGCGAGTCCATCTCGGCCCGTTCCAGGGTCGTAAACACAGGCCGCAGATAGGCCAGGATGTCGCCCTGCCGCACATGCTGCCCGCCGAAGGGCAGACGGCCGCTGTCATTGACCTCGATCAGGCCGGCCTGATGGCTCTGCACCAGGGCCGCCGTGCTGGGATCGGCAATCACGCGCCCCGGCAGTTCGACCGTCACCGGCGCCGCCCCGCGTTCGGTCAGCGCGGTCCGCAGGCCGAACACGCGCTGCGAGGCCATCGGCAGGAAAACGGAACCGTCGGTGCGGCGATGCGGCGTGTCCGGCAGCAGGGCGAGGACATTCTCCGCATCTTCCATGAGCGGCGCCTGCGTCCCGGACGCTTCGGCTTCCGCCGGCGCATCCACCGTCTGGGCCGCCACCGCCGTATCGGCGGCATTGTCCGGTGCGGTTGCCTCTGCATTCCGGGGCGCGGCGTCCGGCGCATCGGCGGCCTTGGACGGCTCGGAGCGGTCCTGTGGGGCGGGCGGGGCCGCTTCCGCCGCCGCCGCACCGGCTGCGGCCACGCTCGCGAGAACGGGAACCGCCTCGGTCACCTTAACGGGCCGGCCGACAGCCGTCGCGTCGGACTCGAACGAGCGCGGCGCCGTCTTCGCAACGCCGGATTCCTCGTTGTCCACGATATACTTCGCGACATACTCGGCAGCGATCTCGCGCGTCAGCGTCCCGATGGCCAACCCGGCCGAGACCACGACAACGATGAAAAATGTCGGCATAACCGCTCCGGCAACCCCGCCCTTGGCAACGAATTCATGATCTTAGATCATTTCAGCGTGCTGCGGAACCACATGCCTCATACCGGGGCGAAGCGGCGTTGACGCCTCGCCCCGCCTCGCGCATCGTGGCCGCTGTCGTCGCGGAAGGAGTCCGAATGCGCCTGCCCAGCCTCGTCGTCGCGGTTTTCCTCGGCACCCTCGCATCCGCCGTCGCGGAGGAGCGGCCGACCGTGAACCTTGCCCATGTGGCCTCGATCCAGGCGACGATCAGCCAGCCCTCGCCCGACGCGATCAACTGCGGCATCCAGGCGAAAGCCCTTCTCCCCGCGCTGGAACGGGAACTCGCGGAGGGCGGCCTCGTACTCGCAAAGGACAAGGCCGATGCGGTCGCGACGTTGAGCCTGATGACGGCGCACGACCCGGATCGAGGCGTGTGCGCGACCAGCGCGCTGCTCGGAGCCTATCGCCGCGTCGCCTTCTACGACGAGAAGGCGGGCTGGCTCAGCACCGGTCATGTCGTGCTCTGGCAGCGTGCGACGCAGGTCGTCTCGGGCCGCGGCGACCATGCCCGCGTGGCCGAAGAGACGGTTGCGCGGCTTGCGCGCGAGATGGTCCAGTCCTGGCGCACGGACAATGCCGAGTTGCGCGAGAAGAAGCCCGCAACGGCCTCGACGCGCTGACCAGACGACGATGTCCGGCACGCACGCCCACCACCACGGCCACCATCACGGACCTGCCGTCTCGTCCGCCGATCTCGGCACGGCCTTCAAATGGGCGGTCGGGCTGAATGCCGGCTTCGTCGTCGCCGAAGCCGCGGCCGGTTTCACGACGGGTTCGCTGGCCCTGCTCGCCGACGCGGCGCACAACCTGACCGATGTGCTGGGCCTGCTGATCGCCTGGGGTGCGGCCATCGCGACAAAGCGCGTGCCGACGGCGCGCTTCACCTATGGCCTGGGGCGCTCCACGATCCTGGCGGCACTGGCGAACGCGGTCGCGATCCTGCTCGGGGTCGGCGGCGTGATCTGGGAAGCCGCGCACCGGTTTTCCGAGCCCGTGGCGGTCCCCGCCTATACCGTGATGATCGTCGCCGGCATCGGCATCGCGATCAATGCCGGCACGGCAATGCTGTTCCTGCGCGACCGGCGAAACGATCTGAACGCCGAAGGCGCGTTTCTGCACATGGCGGCCGATGCGGCCGTTTCGCTGGGCGTCGTCATCTCGGCCCTGATCCTGGTCGGAACCGGATGGACCTGGGTCGATCCGCTGACCGCCATCCTCGTCAGCGTCGCCATCGCCTGGTCGGCCTACGGGCTTCTGCGGTCGTCCATGCGGCTGAGCCTCGACGGCGTTCCCGAGGGCGTCGACCGGACGGCGGTCGAAACCTGGCTGCGCCAGCGGCCGGGCGTTCGCGACATCCATGACCTTCACGTCTGGGCGCTGAGCACCACCAGCACGGCGCTGACCGCCCATCTCGTCATGCCGGACGGCCATCCGGGCGACGCCTTCCTCGCCGAACTGGCGGAGGAGTTGCGTGCGCATCACAAGGTTGCGCACGCCACCCTTCAGATCGAACTGGGCAACGGCCCGGACTGCATCCTCGCGCCCGCCGGCAGCGTCTGACCGGGCCGGGTCAGGACGAGGACAGGACGAAGCGTCGGTTGAGCGGCTGCACCGGCCGCGCATTGTTGGGGTAGCGGGCGGCAAAGCCCTCGATCTGCTTGCGCCCGAGCGTCACCGGCTCGCGCAGGACCAGCCAGTTCACCACCTCTGCGCAGGCCGGCGTGGTCAGCGAGCCTGCGTAGCGGTAATAGGCCCGCGACGCGGGCAGTAGCGCCGCCGGATCGATCTTGCCCAGCCGCCGCTTCGCCCCGCCCGGCTCCGGCAGCTTGTCCAGCACCGCGCCATAGGCCGCGTTGTCCGCGGCGCCCGCATCCAGCAGCACGCCCAGCACCGCGAGACCGCCCGTCGGCGCCGAATGCACCAGATGCACCTCCATCGGCCAGGCACGGCCGCCGATCTGGTGCTCGCTCGGCGCATGGAAATGGAACTGGACCAGATCGTAGGCGGTGCCGTCCACGGTCATCCGCGAACCCTTGCCCGTGTCCACCTGGATCGTGTGGCCGTTGTCCAGCGCCTCGGCCTCGACCGGGGCGGCCGCGAGCGACAGCGGCGGCAGTTCCGAGCGAAGCGGACTGCCCAGGTCGACGGGCGATTGCTGGCTGCCGCTGCCGCAGACCTTCCAGTCCGGGCTGAGCGCACCCCATTTCCCGGGACCGGACTCCCCGCCATAGGACCAGCGCGGCGCGCCCTTCTCCGACGCCAGCGCATGACATACCGGGCAGAACCCTGCGACACCGCCCGCGATCATCTGCAGAACCGTCCGTCTCCGCATTCCTCGTCCCCCTTGTTCTCGGATGCTCCCCCCGGCCGCGGATGTTGGGCGCGGTCGGTCGGAATTGCAACGGTCCGCGACGTCGGCTAACGTCCGGACGATCCGAAGGGTTGGGGCGGATGCGGCGGCCGGTGCGCGGGTCCGTTCGCTTGCGGGAAAGGTTTCTTCAGGAATGAATTGTCCAGGTGCCGGTGCGACGACGGTCGCCGTGGCCGGCGCGAACGAGGCGTCGCCCGAGATCGACACGGCGCTGATCGCCAGCTACGACCGCTACTACGCCACCGGCTACTATCATGCCCGTTATCCGGCGCCCAATCCACGCACGGTCCGCGCGCTGCTTGCCCTCGCCCCGGCGAAGGCGAGGGTGCTGGATTTCGGCTGCGGCGACGGCCGCTACGTGCCGCCGCTGATGGCACGCCCCGACATCTTCGCCGTCGGCTACGACGTCTGCCCCACGGCCCTGAAGCTGTTCTCGGAACGCTTCGCCGCCGAGATCGCGGCCGGCCGCCTGGCTGCGCTGGGCGGCGGCCTCGAGCCGCTTGAGCAGTATGCAGCCGCGCATGGCCGCTTCGACCTCGCCCTCATGGGCTTCGGCGTGCTGGGCCATATCCGGGGCCGGCTGCGCCGCCAGCACACCCTGGCTGCGGTCCGGCGCGTCCTGGCGCCGGGCGGACGCCTGCTGCTGGGGCTGCCGAACGCCCGTCGCCGCTTTCATGCCGAACAGCGGGCGTCCCGCGCGGAGATCGCGGCGGGACGGCTGGAGCCGGGCGACATCGCATATTCCCGCGCAGCGCCCGGCGGCGACGGCCGCGAGACCATTCCGCTCTACTATCATCTCTATCGCGGCCCCGACATCGCCGCCGAACTGGCCGGCGCCGGCTTTCGCATGGTCGCCTGCACCGCCGAGAGCATCCTGCCGGAAAGCGCGGTCGTCCGCTCGCCGCTGGGCGCGGCGGTGGATGGCGCGCTGATGCGCGTCGTCCCCACCCGCTGGGGGTACGGCTTCCTCGTCACTGCCGAACCGGCGGCCTGACCGATGCGGGGCTGGCGCATCCTCCTCGCGTCGGCGGTGCTGGCCTGCATGCTGCCCGGCGTTGCCCGCGCCGACGCGCTGGACCGCGTCGAGCGGCGCGGCGCCGTTATTATCGGGGTCAAGGCGGACTATCCGCCCTTCGGCATGATCGACGCCGCCGGCCAGTTGGTCGGCTTCGACGCGGACCTCGCCGCCGATATCGCGGCGCGCCTGGGCGTCGCGCTGCAGCTGCGCGCCGTCACCAGCGCCAACCGCCTGCAGCTTTTGGAGCAGGGCGAGGTCGACGTCGTCGTCGCCACCCTGGGCGACACCACCCAGCGGCGCGCCATCGCCACGCTGATCGAGCCCAACTACTACGCCAGCGGCGCCAACGTCATGCTGCGGCGGAACAGCGGCGTCGCGCAGTGGAGCGACCTGCGCGGCCGCACCGTCTGCGCGACCCAGGGCGCCCTGTTCAACCGCGCCATGGCCGAGCGGTACCTGCTCGAACTCGCCACATTCAACGGCACGCGCGACGCCCAACTCGCGCTGCGCGACGGGCGCTGCGTCGGCTGGCTGTACGACGACACCGCCATCGGGCAGGTGCTGCGGGGCGAGGAATGGGCGGATTACGACATGCCCCTGCCCTCCACGATGCTCAGCCCCTGGGCGGTCGCGCTTGCCAAATCCGAGGATGGCGGCAGGCTGGCGACGGCGGTGTCGGACATGATCGCCGCCTGGCACCGCGACGGCCTGCTGCTGCGCCTGGAAAAGAAGTGGAGCCTGCACCCCAGCGTCTTCGTCACCGAAACGCATGAGCGGTGGAAGGCCAAGGACGCGCGCGGCCAGCCGGTCTGCAGCCGTCAGCCCGACGGCACATGGCCCCCGGCGTGCCGCAACGACGCGCTTCTGACGTCGCAGGACGTCTCCGGCGTGCACCGGCTGTCGCTGATGCTGCGCGAGACGATTGGCGTCGACATATCGCTGCTGCACGACGCCTATGACCGCAACCTGTTCCTGAGCGGGCTGCTGATCACGGTCAAGCTGGCCATCGCCTGCATCCTGGGCAGCCTTGCCATCGGCATTGCCGGCGGCATCCTGATCGGCATGCGCCTGCCGCTGCTGTCCCGATTGCTTGCGGGGCTGGCGACCCTGCTGCGGATGACCCCTCCGCTGCTTCAGATCTATGTGGTGTTCTTCGGACTCGGCAGCATCGTCGTCACCCGCCTCGGCTGGACCTTCGACGGCTTCATCGTGGCCGCGCTCTGCCTGTCGGGCTATGCCGGCGCCAGCAACATGACGGCCTTCGCCGATGCATGGCGCACGCTGGGCGAAAGCGGCACGCCCATGCGCCCGGACCGATCCACCGTCGCACGCGTCTTCCGCGCCGCCTACGGACCGATCATGGGGTCCTGCGTGAACATCGTGAAGGCGACCGGCATGGCCAGCGTCATCGCCGTGCCGGAACTGGTCTACGCGACGAACAGCATTCTGGCCGAGCGCGGCAACGCGGCGGTCATGATGAACATCCTGATGATCGTCTATTTCCTGCTGATCCTGAGCGTGGTGGCACTGTTCGAGGCCATTGAGCGAAGGCTCGCCCGATGAGCGCCGCCGACATCCTGGACGCGCTCGCCACCTGGACGCCGTTCCTGGCGGGGGGCTTCGTCTGGAATCTGGTGCTGTCGCTGGTGTCGATGCTGATCGGCACGGCGCTTGGCGTTCTCCTGGCGCTGGCCCGCAGCGCGCCGCAACCTGCGCTGGCCCGGACCGGCAGCCTCCTGACCGCGGTGTCGCGCAACATCCCGACCTTCATCATGCTGTTCTATCTGGCCTATCTGCTGCCGGTGGAGGTGACCGTCGGCGGCCAGTCGCATGCCTTTCCCGGCTGGCTGAAGGCCTCGCTCGCCCTGTCGGTGGCGGTCACGGGCTTCGTCTCGGACACGTTCCGCATCGCCCTGCGCGACTGGCGAGCCGGCGAGATCGGCACCGCCCTGCTGTTCATCCCGAACTGGACCATGTACTTCGTCATCATCGTGATGGCGTCGAGCACCGCATCGGTCGTCGGCGTCGGCGAGATCGTGTCGCGGGCCAACACGGTGATCGGGGCGATAGGACACAAGGACATCATGCTGTGGGTCTATCTCTACGCCATGCTGTGGTTCTTCGCCTTCTGCTTCCCGATGTCCCTGCTGATGATCTGGGTCCGCCGCCGGATGCGCCGGCACATCGATGCCCGGACCGCCGCGGCATGAACCGGATGTCCCCACCATGAGCCGTCTTGCAATTCTGCCCCTGCTGGCCGCGCTGGCCTTTGCCGCGGTCCTGCCCGCTCCAGCCGCACGGGCCGAGCCGGCGCTGGAGCGCATCGCGAGAACCGGCGTCCTGTCGGCGGGCACGCGCGAGGATGCGGCCCCCTTCGCCTTCCGCGACGCGCAGGGACGGCCGGTGGGGCTGTCGGTCGACCTGATCGAGGAAGTCCGCAAGGCATTGAGTGCGAAGCTGGGCCGCGATATCCGCACCGAGTTCACGACGGTCGCGCCCTCGACCCGGTTGCAGGTGGTCGAGGACGGGCGCGTCGATCTGGTCTGCGAGATCGCGACCGCGACATGGCCCCGCGAACAGCGCATCGACTTTACCCTGCCCATCTTCCGCGACGGCACGCGCATCCTGGCCTATCGCGACACGATCGCGCAGGCCGGCACGCTCGCCGATCTGCGGATCGGGATGGTGACGGGGTCTACGACCGAAGGGATCCTGCGTCGCAAGCTGCCGGGGGCGGAGCTGACGCCCTATCCCAGCATGCTCGACGCGCTGCGCGCCCTGGAAAAGGGCGATGTCGACGGCATCGCGAATGTTGGAATCGTGTTGCGCGGCCTGCTACCGAAGGCGGAGAAGCCAAAGGGCCTGGTCATCGTTCCGCGCGGCGAGGCTCTCGGCTACGAGGCGATGGCGTGTATCGTGCCATCGAACGATTCCGCCTGGCGCGACTTCGTCAATGGCGTGTTGCGCGATCTGTTCACGGGCATCGAGGCCTATCGCGGCGGCTATGCGGACATCTATCAGCGATGGTTCGGCCGCGATGCCGAGATCGCCTACCCGCTGGACCAGCGTTCCGCGCAGTTCTTCGCGGACATGCTGATCTGGCTGGACTAGGAGACGCGCATGCCCTTGCGCACGCGCCTCGTCCTGCTGGTCTCGCTCAGCGTCGGCATCGGCATCCTGGCCACGGCCGCGGTGCTGGGCTTCCTCGCCTGGCGCAGCATCCTCGATCAGGCCGAGGATCAGGGCACGGTCATGGCGCGGATGTTCGCGCAGAGCGCGGCCGTCAGCGACCAGGTCCTGACCGAAGTCGAGACGATCATCGAACGCGAGATGACCGCGCAGGGCCTGCTGGCGAGCCATCTCGCCGACATCGCGGAGAATGCCGGCCTCGCTCCGCAGACGCTCAACCGGCGGCTGGCCGAGATCGTCGCGCGCTCCGCCATCGACGACATCTGGATTTCCGACGCGTCGGGAAAGGTTCTGGCTCATTCCGACGACGACAGGCCGAACGACGAGACGGTGACGGCGGCGTCCGGCCTGCCCCGGCCATCCGTTCAGCGGCTGCTCGACGGATCGGCCTTCACGCTGCCGCTGGGCGTGGGACAACAGGCGTTCGGCGGCGCGCCGACGCGCTATGTCGGGGTCCGCGGCGTCGATAGACAGCGCGCCGTCCTGATCGGCCGCGAGCAAAGCCACCTGGCGCGCCTGTCCCAGACCCAGGGCGTGCAGCGCCTGATCGAGGCCCTGCTGCAGGACGGTTCGGTCGAGGGGCTGTGGGTCTTCGACGCCGAAGGCGAAATCGTCGCGAACGGCTTCGCCCCGCCCGAGGCGAACCATCCGGCGCTGAGCCCGGCGGAGATGGCACAGGTTCAGGGCGCGCTAGGCGGTGAACCGCCCAAGGCGGTCCTCGGCAAGCATTGGATCAGCGTCGCGGCCGCCATGCCCGGCGCCTATGGGCTGCCGGCGGGGGTGACGCTTGCCCGCATGCCGACGGCGCCGCTGGATGCCCTGCTGGCCGACTATCTGCGTCTCGGCGGCGCGATGGCGCTGGCGGCGCTGCTGGCCGGCATCGCGGTTTCCGTGATCGCGGCCCGGCGGATCGCCGATCCCGTCGGGCGGATCGCCACCGCGGCGGCGGCCGTGGACGCCCGCAGCTTCGTGCCGGGATCGCTCGCCCCCGTCACGACCCGGCGCGACGAACTGGGCGACCTCGCCCGCACATTCGAGACGATGGCCGAGCAGGTCTTCGCCCGCGAGGAGGAACTGGAACGCCAGGTCCGGCAGCGCACCATCGAATTGCAGCACAAGAACGAGCAGCTGGAGGAAGCGAAGCGGACGCTGGAAGCCGATCTGGAACTGGCCAAGGTGATGCAGGCCACGATCCTGCCGCAGGAATTCCCCCAGGATCGCGGCTGGAGCGGCACCGCCTACATGACGCCGGCCCTGCAGATGGCGGGCGACTTCTACGACTTCTTCCCGCTCGACGAGGACCGCACCGGCCTCGTCATCGCCGACGTCTCCGGCAAGGGCGTGGCGCCTGCCTTCTTCATGGCGGTGTCGCGGACCGCCCTCCAGGATGCCGCCCGCCATACGCCGGACCCCGGCGACGCCCTGGTGGCGGCCAACGACCGCTTGTGCGAACAGAACCCTCTGGAGCTGTTCGTCACCGTCTTCTACGCCGTGGTCAACCAGCGCAGCGGCCACGTCGTCTACGCCAATGGCGGCCACAACCCGCCCTATCTGGTGGCCGCCGGCAAGCCGCCCCGCGCCCTGCCGCGTACCGGCGGCATGGCATTGGGCGTCATGGACGGACTGCCGTATGCCGCGGCCGAACTGACCCTTTCACCCGGCGAGGCGCTGTTCCTGTTCACCGACGGCATTTCCGAGGCCATGAACCCGGAGGGCGAGGAATTCGGCGAAGAGCGCCTGGAAGCCGTGCTGGCCGCCGCATCCGACCTCGCGGTCGATGCCATGCTGGAGCGCGTGACGGCCGCGGTGCGCGAATTCGCGGGGACGGCCCCGCAATCGGACGACATCACCTGCCTTGTCGTGCGGTATGCCGGCGGACGTCTCGAACTCGCGCCGCCCTGAGGGTCGCCCGCGAGCATCCGCCATGCTAGCCTTGATGCAAGGACAATCAACGCAGAGCGACGCGCGCGATGAGCACTTCCGTCACCACAGTCGGTACCGTTCTGGTCGTCCAGCCCTCGGGCAAGATCGACAGCGGCAATGCCAAGGCCTTCGAATCCGAGCTTCTGGGTCATCTCGACGGCGCGAACAAGCTTCTGGTGGACTTCGCCGCGCTCGATTTCGTCAGTAGCGCGGGCCTGCGCGTGCTGCTGATGGCGGCGAAGCGCGCCAAGGCATCGGGCAAGGGACTTGCGCTGTGCGCCCTCAATGGCAGCATCCGCGAGGTCTTCGAGGTCAGCGGCTTCGTGCAGCTATTCGCCATCCATCCCGGCCGCGACGAGGCCCTGGCCGCGCTGGGCTGACGGGCAGCCGCCCGGGGATCAATCCAGCGCGAGTTCCATCCGCAGGCGGTTCATCCCGTCCGCATGCCGATAGGACACGGACGACATCAGCGTCCGGACAAGGTGGATACCCAGCCCGCCGATGGGGCGTTCGTCGATTCCCGATTCCAAATCGGGCTTCGGTGCATGTGTCGGATCGAAGGGGGCGCCGTCATCGGCGAGTTCCGCGATCAGGCGCCCCTCCTCCACCGCCAGCGTCAGTACCAGACGCTGCGCCCCGCCATAGGACACGGCGTTGAACGCAAGGTCGTCCAACGCCATCCGCAGCCGATTGAGCGCCAGTTCGGGCAGGGCTTCCGCCGCGAACGCTTCCGCCACCGCGATCAGCCGTTCGACGGCCTGATCGTCGCCGACGGTTTCGGCCTGTATCCGGCTCATGCGACCGGTCCGTAGGGAGCCGGCGGAACCGGGCCGGCGCCCGACACGCCCTCGAACGCGGCCGCCGCGCGCAGCAGCAGCGGCTCCGCGTCCAGCGGCGCCATGATCTGTAATCCCAGTGGCATGCCCTGCGGATCGCACCCCATCGGGATGCTGATCGCCGGAATGCCCGCATAGTTCGCCGGAATCGTATAGGTGCCGGCATTCTCGGGGATCGCGCCGTCGAAGGCGAAGGCGGCCTGGGGCGTGGTCGGCGAGAGCAGCAGATCCACACCCTCGAAGCACCGCTCCAGCGCGAAGGCCCCCACCGCGATCGTGCGGTCGGCGCGCATCGACTGCTGCGCCGTCGCCCGCAGGCCGAAGTCGAGGAACCCCTGCATGGCCGGCGAGAAGCGGTCCGGCGCCTCGCGATACAGCGCCCCACGAATGAACGCCGCCTCAACCTCGACCCGCACGAATCCGGCCCGCCGCCCCGCCACCATGCGATAGCCGGGCATTTCGACCGGAACGACCTCGGCGCCCAGCGTCCGCAAGCGATCCTGCGCGGCGGCGAAGGCGGCCGCGACGGCGGGGTCGGCCGGCTCCTCGTCGAAGGTCCGCACGATGCCGAGACGAAGCCCGTCGAGACGCCCGGCCGTCGCGTCGAGTGCCGGCAGCGGCCGCCTGCGCGATTCCGTGCAGGCCGGATCGAACCCGCGCATGGCATCCAGCAGCAATGCGGCATCGCCGACCGTGCGGGCCAGCGGCCCGATATGGTCCAGGCTGTAGCTGAGCGGCACCACACCGCGCGTGCTGACGAGGCCGTAGCTGGCCTTCAATCCGACGACGCCGCAATAGGACGCCGGAATGCGGATGGAGCCCCCGGTATCCGTGCCGAGCGCTGCACAGCACAGCCCCGCCGCCACCGCGGCGCCCGATCCGCCGCTCGATCCGCCCGGCGACCGGCCGGGCCGGTACGGGTTGATGACAAAGCCGAAATGGGCGTTGTCGCTGGCCGCACCCAGCGCGCCCTCTTGCATGTTGAGCTTGCCCAGGATGATGGCGCCGGCCGCCTTCAGGCGCCGGACCGCCTCGGCATCCTCGGCCGGAATGCGCCAGGGCGATCCGCCGAAACCGTTGCTGGTCGGCACCCCGGCGAGATCGATGTTGTCCTTGAGCGCAATCGGGATGCCGTCGAGCGGGCCCCGGCAGCGCCCTGCGGCGCGCCGTCCGTCCGACTCGCGCGCGGCCGCCATCGCCGCATCGGCCGTCAGGGCCGTGAAGCAATTCAGCGCCCGCCCCACCCCATCGATGCGCTCGATCATATGGGCGACGAGGCGTTCCGCGGTCAGTGCCCCTGCCGCAAGCCGTTCGCTCGCCTGCGCGATCGACAGAAATGCGATACTCCGGTCGTCCCCCATTCCATTCTCTCTCGCTGCGCGGGCCCCCGACGCTAGTGAATGACAACCCCCTTGGAAAGAGAGGACAATCGGGCGGTTGCCGAATGACGATGAGATTATCCCGCTGCCGGTTCAGTTTTACGAACGGGTAACCAAACTGCGATAGAAACGGATACGGTCCGGAGTTACCGGCACCGTCTCAAGGGAGAATACGTGCAGACGGAACCGCCGACCGCATCGACCGCCCCCTCCGGCCCCGGACATTTGTCGCGGCGGCTGTCCGGGCATGGCGTCCTGCTGATCGTGCTCGCGGTCCTGATCGCGACCAGCGCCATTCTCTACAACAGCCTGCACCGCCTCGATTCCGCCGCGAGCGGCGTGCGTCAGACCCTCCAGGCACGCCAGCTGATGGCCGAGGTTCTGAGCGTTCTGACGGATGCGGAAACCGGCCAGCGCGGCTTTCTCGTCACCTCGGACCATCGCTACCTGGCACCCTATCATCAGGCCCATGTGGTGCTGGATCAGAAGCTCGCCGCCTTGCGCCAGCACATCAGCGACAATCCGGATCATGTCGAGCGGCTGGACCGGATTCATAGCCTGTCGAAGGAAAAGCTGGGCGAACTGGCCTCCGTCGTGGCGGTGCATGTCCAGGAAGGGGCGGACGCGTCGCGGCAACTGGTTCAGGAGGATCGCGGGCGGGTCATCATGGACGAGATCCGCAAGCTGGTCCAAACCATGGATGCGGAGAAGAGCCAGCTTCTCGAAGAACGCGACCGTATCTACGAGGACGAGAAGCGCACGACCGCCACGGCCCTCGCGGTCTTCCTGGGCACGGCCCTGCTGCTGCTGGGCGCGCTGTATTCCATGATGCGGCGCGAGGTACGGCGACGCAGCGAGATGGCCGCCGCCCATGCCGACTATACGGCCAATCTCGACCGCAGCATGCGGACCCTGGAGCGTGAGCGCAACGAAATCGCGACGCTCAACGAGACCGGCAATTTCCTGCAAAGCTGCAATTCGCTGGACGAGGTCGCACGCCTCGTCAGCCCGTTCATGCAATCGCTGTTCCCGGGCCATGACGGCGCCTTGTACCTGTTCGCCGCCTCGCGCAACCAGCTCTTGCGCCTCGCCTCATGGGGCATCGGCAATGCGGTCGACGTCTTCGTGCCCGACCATTGCTGGGCCCTGCGGCGCGGACAGCGCCATCGCTATCGCATCGAAGGCACGACGCCGCCCTGCTCGCATTT
>JBFWNZ010000034.1:0-18259 GCA_050250795.1 Alphaproteobacteria bacterium
GATGGCAGAGCGGGTCCTCGACATGGCCCGCCGCCGGCGCCAGGCCCAGCCCGCATTTCAGGACCTGCACCCGCGGCGCAACGCGGCGTCGCGTGAGATCGGCGCCCGCAAGCAGCGCGGCGAGGACGCGGATGCGCTCGTCGCTGAGGTCCAGGCCTTAAAGGAACGGATCGGCGCAGCCGAGGCCGAAGAGAAATCGGCAGGCGAGGCGCTCGAATCGACGTTGGAAATTCTGCCGAACCTGCCTGCGGCCGACGTGCCGGACGGTACGGACGAAAGCGGCAACGTCGAGTGCCGGCGCATCGGTCAGCCGCCCGTTATCGCCGATGCACGCCAGCATTTCGAACTCGGCGAATCCCTGGGGCTTATGGATTTCGAGGCCGCGGCAAAACTGTCCGGCGCCCGGTTCGTGGTTCTCAAGGGCGATCTGGCCCGGCTGGAGCGAGCGCTGGCGAGCTTCATGCTCGACCTGCATACGGGTGAATTCGGCTATACCGAAGTCCTGCCGCCGGCGCTTGTCCGTGCACCTGCGCTGCGCGGCACGGGTCAGCTTCCGAAATTTGCCGAAGATCTGTTCCGAACGACGGACGATTACTGGCTGATTCCGACCGCGGAAGTGCCGCTGACCAACCTCGTCGCCGACACGGTGGTGGACGCCTCGACCCTCCCGATGCGCGTGACGGCCTGGACGCCGTGCTTTCGTTCCGAAGCCGGGGCGGCCGGGCGCGATACCCGCGGAATGTTGCGGCAGCACCAGTTCAGCAAGGTTGAACTGGTCAGCGTCACCCAGCCGGACGAGTCGGATTCAGAACTGGAACGGATGACCGCCTGTGCGGAAGAGGTCTTAAAACGTCTGGGCCTGCATTACCGTGTCGTCGCCCTCTGCGCGGGCGATATGGGCTTCAGCGCGCGCAAGACATACGACATCGAAGCATGGCTGCCGGGCCAAGGCATGTTCCGCGAGATTTCCAGTTGTTCCAACTGCGGCGATTTCCAGGCACGCCGGATGGGTGCCCGTTTCCGGACCCCCGGGGAGAAGGGCACCAAGTTCGTTCACACCCTCAACGGGTCGGGACTGGCGGTCGGCCGCACATCGATCGCGCTCCTTGAGACCTATCAGAACCCGGACGGCTCGATTTCGATCCCGGATGTGCTACGCCCCTATTTCGGAGGGCGCGAGCGTATCGGCGCCCCCATTCGCTGACGGGAACGGGGAGAGGGGAATGCTTGCTGCACCGCTCGACCTCGCCAAGGCCCGGATCCTGCTCTGCAACGACGATGGCGTCCATGCGCATGGCCTGAAAGTGCTGGAGCGCATTGCCAGGAGCCTGTCTCGCGATGTGTGGGTCTTTGCGCCCGAAACGGAGCAGAGCGGTGCCAGCCATTCGCTGTCGCTGCATCGCCCCATCCGCTGCCGTCCCGTCGGCCGCCGGCGGTTCGCGGTCGAGGGCAGTCCGACCGACAGCGTGCTGATCGCCATTACCGAGTTTCTCAAGGACGGGCCGCCGGACCTGGTACTGTCCGGGGTGAACCGCGGCGCGAATCTGGGCGAAGACGTCACTTATTCGGGAACGGTCGCGGGCGCAATGGAAGCCGCGATTCTTGGCGTGCCCGCGATTGCCCTGAGCCAGCAGATCGCCCCGGACAAGGCTGTTCATTGGGATGCGGCACTGGAGCATGCCGGCGCCGTGATTCGGAAGCTTGTCTCGACAGCGTGGCAGCGCGACGTCTTCTTCAATGTCAACTTCCCGAACCGGCCGGCCGCAGACGTCACCGGCGTCCAGGTCGTCCCGCAAGGCCGGCGCAGCAGCAGCTACGAACTGCTCAAGGTCCCGGACCCCCGACGGCGCGGATATTATCTTATCGGTGCCGCGCAGCGCGGCGACCTTATCGGACGCGGCGCCTCAGATTGGAGCGCAATCGAGCAAGGGGCCGTGACCGTCACCCCGCTGCATGTCGATCTGACGCATCGCGGCATGCTGCGCAGCAGCAAGGCGCTGTTCTCATGACGCCGCTCGCCACGCGCAAGATCCGTCTGATCCTCGAACTGCGCCGGGCAGGGATATCGGATACGGCTGTCCTCGCCGCAATCGAACGCGTGCCGCGCGAAGGCTTCGTGCCGGACGTCTTCAAGCATCAATGCTATGAGGACACGGCCCTGCCCATCGGATACGGCCAGACCATCAGCCAGCCCAGCATCGTTGCCCGCATGCTCCAAGCGCTCCGGATCGACCGCCGGCATAAGGTCCTGGAGATCGGAACCGGTTCCGGCTATCAAACAGCCGTCCTCTCCCATATCTGCCGGCGCGTCTACAGCATCGAACGCCATGCGCCGCTTCTGCATATCGCCCAGGAACGTCTGGAAGGGCTACAGCGGCGGAACGTGACCGCTCGTGCCGGGGACGGAGCCCTTGGGTGGACCGAGCAGGCGCCGTTCGAGCGTATCGTGGTGAGTGCGGCGGCGCCGGATGTCCCGCCGCTTCTACGCGATCAACTGGCCGATGGCGGCATCATGGTCGTGCCGGTCGGCGATGAATATGACGAACAGCGGATCATCCGCGTGAGCCGGATCGGCAATGCGTTCGAAGCAGAGGATCTTGGGCCTGTTCGGTTCGTTCCGCTCTCGCCGGGCCTCGGCGCGACCGGCGGACGATGACCCCGGCGAATTGTCGTTCTCGCGTCGGATCACTAAAGTGAAGGCATGACGAAAAACCGGCGTCAGGCGCCTGTTCGACCTCTATTGCTGGGACTCGTTGCCATGGGGGCGGCAGCGTGTTCCGTACAGCCTGCGCAGGTCAGACTCTACGATGAAAGCAAAGGCGCCGAAGCCGCGCCCTCGCGCCCGACGGCACGAGCGCCGGTCATTCCCGTGGAGACAGCGCGCGGCGGTGCCCGCATCTACAATGCCGTCCCGCGAGACGGCAAACATGAAGTTCTGCGCGGCGACACCGTATATGCGATCTCTCGCCGCTACGGCGTTCCGGTCCGTGCCCTGATCGTTGCGAACGACCTGAAAGCCCCCTACACCCTGCGCGTCGGCGATAGCGTCAAGGTTCCGACGCCCCGTATCCATCAGGTCGCGCGGGGAGAGACGCTCTACGCCATCTCGCGGCGATACGAGGTGTCCGTCAACGAACTGGTGCGTCTCAACGGACTGACTCCTCCTTACGGCATCAACGCCGATGAGACGCTCCTGCTGCCTGAAGCCGTCGATTCGCAGCTTGCGGCCGTGTCGCCCCCGCCGCCGAAAAGCGGCACCGATGCGGAGAGCAGCCCGGATGCGGCCCATGCGGATATTCCGGACACCGCCAGTCCCACGGACAGCAAACCGAAGAAAGCCGTTACGGCAGCCATTCCCCAGCCTCCCGAGCGCAGCAGTGGCCGGTTCCTGTGGCCGCTGAAAGGCGAGGTCATTTCGGGATTCGGCCCGAAGGGCAAAGGGCTGCACAACGACGGCATCAACATCGCCAGTCCCAGAGGGACGCCGGTTCTGGCCGCCGAGAACGGTGTCGTCGCCTATGCCGGCAACGAATTGCAGGGGTTCGGCAATCTGGTCCTGCTTCAGCACGCGGATGGGTATATGACCGCTTATGCGCACGCCGACGCGCTGCTGGTCGAGAGAGGGGCCACGGTGCAGCGCGGCCAGATCATTGCCCGGGTCGGCAGTTCGGGAAGCGTCGACACCCCGCAACTGCATTTCGAGATTCGCCGTGGCCGGCGTCCCGTCGATCCGGCCCGTTACCTGGGCACCCAGACGGCGTCGCGTTAGCCGCGCAGGCCGGCGGCTCTAACCGATCCGCCGGCCGAGCCGACCTGCGAGGTCCTGGATGAACTGCCATGCGACGCGCCCGGAGCGAGCCCCTCGGGTGGTTGCCCATTCCAAGGCCTGCGGACGCCAGTCCTCTTCCGTCGCCGGTAAATGGTAATGCGCCACATAGCCCGCGATCATCGCCAGATAGGTATCCTGGCTGCAATTGTGGAAGCCCAGCCACAGACCGAACCGGTCGGACAGAGACACCTTCTCCTCGATCGCCTCGGACGGGTTGATCGCGGTGGAGCGCTCATTCTCGATCATATCCCGCGGCATCAGATGCCGGCGGTTCGAGGTGGCGTAGAAGATCACATTGTCCGGACGTCCCTCGATTCCGCCTTCGAGAACCGCCTTCAGCGACTTGTAGCTGGTGTCCGCATTGTCGAAGGACAGGTCGTCGCAGAACAGGACGCAGCGGCGTGCCGACTGGCGCAGGATGGTCAGCAGCGCGGGCAGGGTGGGGATGTCCTCGCGATGGATTTCGACCAGCGCGAGCGTTCCCGGCCGTGCCGCATTGACCTCGGCATGGGCCGCCTTGACGAGGGAGCTCTTGCCGGTCCCCCGCGCGCCCCACAGCAGCGCGTTGTTTGCGGGCAGCCCTTCGGCGAATCGCCGCGTGTTGTCCAACAGGATGTCTGCCTGACGATCGATACCGTGCAGCAGGCCGAGCTCGACACGGTTCACGCTGGGGACAGGTTCCAACCATTCCGTCTGGGCATGCCAGACAAAGGCATCGGCCGCGGACAGATCGTTGTTGCGGCCGGTGGCAGGGGCCAAGCGCTCCAAACTATCGGCAATCCGGCTGAGCAGGTCCACAATCCGTTGTTCTGTCATGGTCGCTTCGGCATATATGAAACACGAGTGGGCGCGGACCCTAGCACAGCGCGGTCCCCGCGCAACCGCTGTGTCGATTTCGTCGGCCGGCGAATTGAAATTGCGGGCTGTGCCGCTATAGTCCGGCATTCCGAAAACGGGCGCGGCGCGCCGAGGGAGATTCGATGTTCATTTCGACGGCTTGGGCACAGACCGGCGCGGGCGGCGGCGGCGACATCTTTTCGGCGATCCTGCCGCTGGTCCTGATCTTTGCGGTCTTCTACTTCCTGCTGATCCGCCCGCAGCAAAAGAAGATGAAGCAGCATCGCGAAATGCTGTCCGCGGTCCGGCGCGGCGACAAGGTCGTTACCGGCGGCGGCATTCACGGTACGATTGCGAAGGTTGTCGACGACAGCGAGGTCGTGGTCGAAATCGCCGAGGGCGTTCGTATCCGCGTGGTCCGCGATACGCTCTCCGCGGTGCTGACCAAGCCCGCCCCGGCGACGCCGGATACGTCCAAGCCGGCAAACGAAGGGGGCGAGAAAAAGTCGTTCTTCGGCTTCAAACGCTGACCTGCTGTCGTCCGTAACGGGGGAAACACGGCACGATGCTGCAATATCCGACCTGGAAGCGGGTCATGGTCCTGGCGGTTTGCGCGCTGGGCGTGCTTTACGCCCTGCCGAACTTCTTCGACCGCTCGCTGTTCGACGACCTGCCGGACTGGTTGCCCGGGAAGCAGGTCAATCTCGGTCTCGATCTCCAGGGAGGATCGCATCTCCTGCTGCAGGTCGAGACGGGGGCCGTGCTGCGCGAACGGCTGGAAACCCTGGTCGATACCGTGCGCGCCACGTTGCGCCAGGCCGGCATTCAGTACACCGGCCTCGGAATCGCCGGCGACGGCGTGGCCTTCACCCTGCGCGACCCTGCCAAGTTCGAAGATGCGCGGCGCGAACTGCGGAAAGCCGATACGGAGATCGAGATATCCTCCGAAGCCGATGGCGGCGTCCGGCTTGGATTATCCGAAGCCGCGATCGAAGAACGGCAGCGCCATGCCCTCGATCAATCGATCGAGATCATCCGCCGGCGCGTCGATGAGACCGGAACGCGCGAACCGATCATTCAACGCCAGGGCGACGACCGCGTGCTGGTGCAATTGCCGGGGCTGGACAACCCGGACCGGATCAAGCAGTTGCTCGGGCAGACGGCAAAGCTCACCTTCCATCTTGTGGACCTCAACGGCATGTCCGCACCCGGCGTCGAGCGAGGCCGCGCGCCGGCCGGCACGATGATCCTGCCCTCCGACGAGATCGGACCGGATGGACAGCCGCGCACCTATGTCGTGAACCGCCGCGTCCGCGTCGGCGGCGAAAACCTGATCGACGCGCAGGCAACCTTCCAGGACAACCGGCCCGTCGTCAGCTTCCGCTTCGACACGCTGGGCGCACGCAAGTTCGGCCAGACGACGAAGGAGAGTGTCGGACAACTTCTCGCGATCGTCCTCGACAACAAGGTCATCAGCGCACCGCGCATCAATGAACCGATCCTTGGCGGGTCCGGCATCATCAGCGGCCAGTTCTCGGTGCAGGATGCGCGCGATCTCGCCCTGCTGCTGCGGGCTGGCGCATTGCCGGCACCGTTGACGATCCTCGAAGAACGGACGGTCGGACCCGGCCTCGGCCGGGACTCCATCGAAGCCGGCAAGATCGCCAGCTTGCTCGGGGTCATCTTCGTCGCCGTATTCATGGTCGCCGCCTATGGCCTCTTCGGCGTGATGGCCAATGTGGCGCTGTTCTTCAACTTGTTCCTGCTCCTGGCATTGCTGTCGATCCTTCAGGCGACGCTGACATTGCCGGGCATTGCCGGCATCGTCCTGACCGTCGGCATGGCGGTGGACGCGAATGTCCTGGTCTTCGAACGAATACGCGAAGAACTCCGTGCCGGCAGAACGCCGTTCAACGCGGTGGATTCCGGCTATCAGCGCGCATTGACGACGATCGTCGATTCCAATCTCACGACGCTGATTGCCGCGACCTTGCTGTTCGCATTCGGAAGCGGACCGATCCGCGGCTTTGCCGTGACCCTGACGCTTGGCATCGTCACCTCGATGTTCACCGCCATCATGCTCACACGCCTGATGGTCGTCCTCTGGCTGCGTCGCACGCGGCCGCAAATCCTGGTCGTCTGACCCTGGGGGAAGCATGCTTCGAATCAGACTTGTCCCAGAGCAGACCGCGATCGATTTCATCCGCATGCGGATGGTCGCCTTCCTGTTTTCTGCGACCCTCGTCCTCGGTTCCTTCGGACTGTTCTTCACCCAGGGTCTGAACCTAGGCATCGACTTCCTCGGCGGCGTGCTCGTCGAGGTCAAGACCCAGGGACCGGCGGACATGGCCGATCTGCGGGATCGGGTCGGCAGCCTCGAGATCGGCGAGGTGGCCCTGCAGGAGTTCGGTGCCCCCGACGATGTGCTGATCCGCATCCAGCGTCAGGAGGGCGGCGAACAGGCGCAGCAAGCTGCGGTCGACAGCGTCAAACAGGCCCTCGGCGATCAGGTCGCGGAGTATCGGCGGATCGAGTTCGTCGGTCCCACGGTCGGTGCAGAGTTGCAGGAATCCGCGACATGGGCCGTCCTGGCGGCTGTGGGCGCGATCCTGCTGTATATCTGGTTCCGCTTCGAATGGCAGTTCGGCGTTGGCGCCACCGTCGCCCTGACGCATGACGTGCTGACGACCATCGGCCTGTTCTCGCTTCTCCAGCTTGAGTTCAATCTCGCCACCGTCGCAGCGGTGCTGACCATCGCCGGCTATTCGATCAACGACACGGTGGTGATCTTCGACCGCGTTCGTGAAAATCTCCGCCGCTACAAGCGGATGCCGCTGGCTGAGCTGTGCAACCTGTCGATCAACGAGACCCTGTCGCGCACGGCCATGACCAGCTTCACCACCCTGCTGGCCCTGTTCGCGCTCTACCTCTTCGGCGGTGAGGTCATCCGCGGATTCAGCATCGCGCTGATCTGGGGCATCGTGATCGGAACCTTCTCGACGATCTGGGTAGCCGTGCCGATCCTGCTTTATCTGAACCCGGACCACAGTGCCCTGACGGGCCAGGCGGAGGAAGCCCGGGAAGGAGCCTCCGCCGGGCAGGGGTGAGGCGATGGAGAACATAACGCCGCCCATTCCGGCAGGACGGCAGGTCATCGACGCCTACGCGCCGGGTCGCTTTCGCATCTCCGGCACACCCCACTCAGGGTCGGTCATTGTGTTTCCCGAACGCAGCCTCGCATGGCCGGTTCGCGATCTGTCGGAGGTGACATTGGACAGTCTTGCGGCCGTCACCGCCGCGGACCCTCGTCCGGAGATCCTGCTGCTCGGGGCCGGTGCGATAATGCAAATGCCGCCGCAAGGCCTCCGCAGCGCTCTGCGAAGCGCGGGTATCGGCTTTGAGATCATGGATACAGGCGCGGCCTGCCGGACTTACAACGTCCTGCTCGCCGAAGGCCGCCGCGTCGCCGCGGCCCTGATCGCGCTGCCATCCTGAAACGCGAAGCGGGGCCCGAAGGCCCCGCTTGCTTCCCGCCGAAATTCCCCTTCGACGATCAGTACAGGTTCTGCGCCGAGACCATGGCAAAGAGCATCGGCACCGACAGCATGGTGTTGGTGCGCGAGAACAGCATCGCCGTCCGCGCGGACTTCGCCTTCTCCTCGGGGCTCGCTTCGACCAGCCCAAGCGCCCGCTGCTGGTTCGGCCAGATCACGAACCACACGTTGAACCACATGATCGTGCCCAGCCACATGCCGATTCCGATCATCGTATGCTTCGCCACGCCGTCGCTCAGGCCGATCATGATGGCATCGACCAGATAGCCGTTCATGGTCGCCAGGATCAGACCGGTGACGATGGTGGACATGGCCGCCCAGCGGAACCAGAACAGTGCCGCCGGCGCGATGACCTTCCCGATCGCCGGTTTCTGTTCGTCCGGTATCTTCGGCATGCTGGGAATCTGGACGAAGTTGAAATACCACAGGATTCCGATCCACATCACACCGCTGAGCACATGCAGCCAACGAAAGAAGAAGGCCCAGAACGCATGGTCCAGCATGTTGCCCTGACCCAGATAGATCAGGATAAGCAGCACGGCCAGAACGGCGCCGGCGATTACCGTGTTTCGCAAGTTCGTAAGTATCGCTGCCATTTTTCTCCACCTCCCCTCGGAAATATTGCCGAGAGCATAGCAATCGGCTCGTAGAGTTGACTATAAGCGATGAAATGATCGCGCGATATTCCAGTTCATGACCGGAACGGGCCCGCTTTCCTACTGCGCGTCGGAATTGCACCGCCACGATCCGGAGCGCTTCCTGATCGCGCTGCTTGCACCGGCTGCGAGGCGAGAGGATCTGTTTGCGCTTTACGCCTTCAATCTGGAAGTCGCCAAGACGGCGGAAGTGGTGAGCGAACCCGTCCTTGGGCAGATTCGCCTTCAGTGGTGGCGCGAATCGCTCGACGGCATCTATGCAGGCACCCCGAGGCGGCATTATGTGGTCGAGCCGCTGGCACGGGCGATCGCGCATGCGGGGATCGAGCGCTGCCATTTCGAAGGTCTGATCGACGCGCGAGACTTCCAGGACCTTGGCGATACTCCGCCGGCGGACCTTGCCGCCCTCGAAACCTATGCCGCTGCAACGGGCGGAGATATCGTGTCGCTCGCGCTCATGCTTCTCAGTGTCCGCGATCCCGACGCACTGGCCATCGGAAGGACGGCAGGCACGGCCTATGCACTGACCGGGCTGCTCCGGGCCCTGCCGTTTCTGCTGCAACGCGGCCGCCGGATTCTCCCTGCCGATCTGATGGCACGACACGGGATTGCGGATGCGGCACTCGGTTCGCGGCAGGCTTCGCAAGCGCTTCGCCCGGCGGTGGCCGAAATCGCCGCCCTTGCAGAGGCACATGCCGCACAAGCGCGACGCTTCGCAGCGCAAATCCCGCGCGCCCAGCGCTCACCGATGCTGCATGCGACGCTGGCGGCGATGCATCTGCGTCGATTACGCCGATATGACTATGACGTGTTCCGGCCGGAAATCGCCGAAGCCCCGCGATTCCGGGCTGTCGGCCTGTTGCGCCACAGCCTGAGCGGCTGGGTTTAGAAACAAGACGTGGCGTCGGCTTCCGGAAGCCCCAATGCCCGGCATATCTCTTTCAGTCTGCCGCATTCCGCATCGGAGAACATTCCATCCGCATGCGCGACGGCAACGCCGATCCGCAGCAGCAGGGTTGCCTGCGCCGTTGCTTTCGCGAAGGGAACGATCGCCTCGAAGACGGTCTCCCGCGCGGCCGCTTCATCCTCGCCCAGTTCGCTTGCCAGTTCGTTGAACAGATCGACCGCATCATGCGGATCGTAAATTCGCAGGGTTTCTATGGTTTCCAGAATGGCATCCAACCGGCTTCGCTCCGAAAAGCTGACCTTGCCGTCGGCCATCGCAACATAGGCTGCAACCGCCATCGCCGCTTCCAGAAACGGCTTGTTCCTGTGCTTGGTCAGCTCTTCGCGAATTGCTGACACGATGCTGCGGACGACGTCGGACATGGGCTTTTCACTCCGCGGCAGCTGCGGCGTCTCGGCCGAGCCAGATATCCAGATCGGTCAAGGCTCTCAGGGTAAAGGCCCGTTTACGGTCCGCACCGCGCAGGCGGCGGCGCGGCTCCGTCTCCGGCGGGGGCGGGAACAGGCCGAAATTCACATTCATCGGCTGGAAACTGCCTGCGGTCGCACCGCCGGTGATATGACCGAGCAACGCGCCGAGTGCTGTCGTCGCCGGTGGCGGGATCATCTCCCTGCCAAGGCTCTCGGCCGCTGCGAAACGTCCGGCCAGCAATCCCATGGCCGCGGATTCCACATAACCCTCGACGCCCGTAACCTGGCCCGCGAAGCGCAGCCACGGCGCGGCCCTGAGACGCAACTGCCCGTCGAGCAGACGCGGACTGTCGATAAAGGTATTGCGATGGATACCGCCCAGGCGTGCGAACCGCGCATTTTCCAGCCCTGGGATCATGCGAAAGACCTCGGTCTGGGCGCCGTGCTTCAGCTTCGTCTGAAAGCCGACCATGTTGTAGAGGGTACCCAGCGCATTGTCCTGCCGAAGCTGCACGACGGCATATGGCCGGCGGCCGGTGCGCGGATCGGTCAGGCCTACCGGCTTCATCGGACCGAACCGAAGCGTGTCGGGCCCCCGTTCCACCATGACCTCCACCGGAAGACACCCTTCGAAATAAGGCGTGTCCCGTTCCCAATCCTTGAACGCCGTCTTTTCCCCGACGAGCATTGCATTGAGGAATCGTTCGTACTGCACGGCGTCGAGGGGACAGTTGATATAATCGCCGCTGTCGCCCTTGTCGTAACGCGACTGCATCCAGGCCACGGACATGTCGATGCTGTCGCGATAGACGATTGGCGCAATCGCGTCGAAGAAGGCGAGGGAGTCCGCCCCCGTCAGCGATTGCAACGCGGCTGCCAGTGCCGGCGAGGTCAGGGGACCGGTCGCCACCACGGTCGAGCCCCATGCCTCGGGCGGCAGGCCTGCGACCTCGCCACGTTCGATCGACACCATCGGATGCTGTGCGAGCGCCTCCGTAACCGCAGCGCTGAACCCGTCCCGATCGACGGCAAGCGCACCGCCCGCCGGCACCCGATGGCCGTCCGCCGCTGTGAGGATCAGCGACCCGCACCGCCGCATCTCTTCATGCAGCAGGCCGACGGCGTTCTGCGCCGCGTCGTCCGAGCGGAACGAGTTCGAGCAGACAAGTTCGGCCAGCCCATCGGTACGATGCGCCTCCGTGCCCCTGCTTGGCCGCATCTCGTGGAGTACGACGGGCACTCCGGCCTGCACGATCTGCCAAGCGGCCTCGCTGCCCGCCAGTCCCCCGCCGACGACATGGATCGGTGCCGCCATCTCAAGACCTCCCGCCAGCCGTCGCTCTCCCTCGACAGCCGATGCCGAGGGTTGCGCGACTTGCAACGATAGGGGAACACGCTTCGAGGCGGCAAGTTTCCCGGCCGATCTGTCTTCTCCAGCCGCTTCCGGATAGCATTGCGAACCTGCCTCGACCTGCCCTCGAACAGCCGAACGAACAAGGAGAACGACGATGCGGATCGGTTTTATCGGTCTCGGTGCCATGGGCTATCCCATGGCGAAGCGCCTGCTCGACGCCGGACACGAACTGACGGTGATGAACCGCAGTCCGGCCAAGGCCGAGGCTTTCGAGAAGATGGGCGCGCGACGGGCGGCAACGCCGGCCGAGGTCGCAGAGAACTGCGACATTCTCTTTACCTGCCTGCTGATGCCGGACCATGTGGAAGCAGCCTATCTCGGGCCGGACGGCGCATTGTCGGCCGGGCGTCCGGACCACATCTTCTGCGACACCAGCACCGTCGATCCGGTCCGAACGCGCAAGATCGCCGCGCCGATCGAGGCCAAGGGCATTCCCTATTTCGATGCCCCGATCAGCGGCGGGCCGGGCGGAGCGGCAAAAGGAACGCTCAGCGTGATGGTCGGCGGGCCCGAAGCCGCCTTCGAGCGGTTGCGCAACGCGCTTCTGGCCTTCGCCGATCCGGAGAAGATATTCCATCTCGGCCCGACCGGTGCCGGCAGCACGGTGAAGATCTGCAACCAGATGATCGTCGGCGTCACGCACGCCCTGCTGGCAGAGGTGTTCGTGCTGGGTCAGAAGGCGGGAATCGGCCCCAAGACCCTCTACAAGGTCCTGAATGCGAGTTCGGGGCGCAGCAACGTGCTGGGCCGCATTTATCCGATCATCGAGCCGCGCGACTTCACCCCGCGCTTCGTGCTGGACGGGACGATCAAGGACCTGGAGTGCGGCATAAGCACCGGCAAGGCTCTCGGCGTGCGCACCCTGATGGCGGCGACGGCGCAGCAGATGTTCATGGAGGCGAGCGGCCTCGGCCACGGCATGGACGACACTGCGGCGATCATGCTGCCGATGGAAAAGATCGCCGGCGTCGAGGTGCGCGAGGACTGACCCGTCAGGCCCGCTTGCGGGCGGCTTGGGCGGCGGCCGCCCCGAGATAGGGCAGAAGGGCCCGACCGGTATGGCTCTCGGGCGTCGCCGCGATGTCCTCGGGCGTGCCCGTCGCCACGACCTGTCCGCCGCCGGTGCCGCCCTCGGGGCCGATATCGATCACATGATCGGCGGTCTTCACCACCTCCATGTTGTGCTCGATCACCAGTACGGTATTGCCTTGCTCGACCAGCGCCTGGAGCACCTCCAGAAGCTTGCGGACATCCTCGAAGTGGAGACCGGTGGTGGGCTCGTCCAGGATGTAGAGCGTGCGGCCGGTCGCCTTGCGCGCCAGTTCCTTGGCCAGTTTCACCCGCTGCGCCTCGCCCCCGGAAAGGGTCGTGGCGGGCTGGCCGATCTTGATGTAGCCGAGCCCCACCTCGCGCAAGGTCAGCAGCTTGTCGCGGATCGACGGCACCGCCTTGAAGAATTCTGCCCCGTCCTCGACCGTCATCTCCAGAACGTCGGCGATGGACTGCTCGCGATAGGTCACTTCAAGGGTTTCGCGGTTGTAGCGCTTGCCCTTGCAGACGTCGCACTGGACATAGACATCCGGCAGAAAATGCATCTCGATCTTGATGACGCCGTCGCCCTGGCACGCCTCGCACCGGCCGCCCTTCACATTGAACGAGAACCGGCCGGGCGCGTAGCCGCGGGCGCGCGCTTCCGGCAGGCCCGCGAACCAGTCGCGGATCGGCGTGAAGGCACCGGTATAGGTGGCCGGGTTCGAGCGCGGGGTGCGCCCGATGGGCGACTGATCGATGTCGATGACCTTATCGAGAAATTGCAGCCCGGTGATGGAATCGTGTTCGCCGGGATGCGTGCGCGCGCCGTTCAGGCGGCGGGCGAGGGCCTGATATAGCGTTTCGATCACAAGGCTCGACTTGCCGCTGCCGGAGACCCCGGTGACGCAGGCGAAGGTCCCAAGCGGAATGTCGACGCTGACATTCCGCAGATTGTTCGCCCGCGCGCCGGCAATGTGCAGGGACTGGGCCTCGTGTCCCGTCCGGCGGTGCTTCGGCAACGGAATCTGCTTCATGCCGGTCAGGTATTGGCCGGTCAGGCTCTCCGGGTTCTGCATGACCGCTTCGGGCGTGCCTGCTGCGACCAGACGGCCGCCATGGGTGCCGGCGCCGGGACCGAGATCGACCAGATGATCGGCCTCGCGCATGGCCTCTTCGTCATGCTCGACAACGATCACGGTGTTGCCCAGATCGCGCAGCCGCTTCAGCGTCGTCAGCAGCCGCCCGTTGTCGCGCGGATGCAGTCCGATAGAGGGTTCGTCGAGAACATAGAGCACGCCCGTCAGTCCCGAACCGATCTGCGAGGCGAGGCGGATGCGCTGGCTTTCCCCGCCGGACAAGGTCCCGGAGGAGCGGGATAGCGTCAAGTATTCCAGACCGACATTGTTAAGAAAGCCGAGTCGCTCATTGATTTCCTTCAGAATTCTCTGCGCGATCTCATTTTGCTTCTCGGTCAGCCGGGCCGGCAGGCCCGCGAACCAGCCGGCAGCCTTGAGAATCGACATCTCGGCGACCTCGCCGATATGCAACCCGGCGATCTTCACGGCCAGCGCCTCGGGCTTCAGGCGGAATCCGCCGCAGCTGCCGCAGGGATGCATGGTCTGGTAACGCCCCAGTTCCTCGCGAACCCAGTTGCTGTCGGTCTCGCGCCAGCGGCGCAGCATGTTCGGCAGCACGCCCTCGAAGGGCTTCGTCGAGCGATAGCTGCGCAGCCCGTCATCGTATTCCATCGTGACCGGGGTCTCGCCGCTGCCCTCCAGGATGATCTGGCGGGCAGTCTCCGGCAGATCTCGAAACGGCGTGCGCATCGAGATACCAAGATGCTTGGCGAGGCTGGCCAAGGTCTGTCGGTAATAGGGCGTGCTGCTGCCGGCCCAGGGCGCAACGGCGCCGTCGGCCAGGCTCTTGGCCGGATCGGGCACCACCAGGTCCGGCGCGAAATGCATCGTCGCACCCAGGCCGTCGCAGGCCGGGCAGGCGCCGAACGGGTTGTTGAAGGAGAACAGCCGCGGCTCGATCTCGTCGATGGTGAAGCCCGAGACGGGACAGGCGAAGCGGGCCGAGAAGATCGACTGCTCCCCCGTGTCGGCGTTCTCGGCGAAGGCGATGCCGTCGGCCAGGTCGAGCGCGGTTTCCAGCGAATCCGCAAGCCGGTTCTGCAGGCCGTCGCGCACCACGACGCGGTCGATCACGACCGCCAGATCGTGCTTGCGCTTCTTGTCCAGGGCCGGCACGGCGTCGATCTCGTACATCTGGCCATCGACCTTCACGCGCTGGAAGCCGCGTTTCTGGAGATCGCCCAGTTCCTTGCGGTACTCGCCCTTGCGGCCGCGCACGATCGGCGCCAGCAGGAACAGCCGCGTGCCCTCGGGCATCGCCATCACGCGGTCGACCATCTGGCTGATCGTCTGGCTCTCGATGGGCAGCCCCGTCGCGGGCGAGTAGGGGACGCCGACGCGCGCGAACAGCAGCCGCATGTAGTCGTAGATTTCAGTCACCGTGCCGACGGTGGAACGCGGGTTCCGGCTGGTCGTCTTCTGCTCGATGGAGATCGCGGGCGACAGGCCCTCGATGGAATCCACATCGGGCTTCTGCATCAGTTCCAGGAACTGGCGTGCATAGGCGGACAGGCTCTCGACATAGCGCCGCTGCCCTTCGGCATAGATGGTGTCGAAGGCCAGCGACGACTTGCCGGAACCCGATAGGCCGGTGATGACCACCAGCCGGTCGCGCGGCAGGTCGATGTCGAGATTGCGCAGGTTATGCTCGCGTGCGCCGCGGACGCGGATCTGGTCGCTCATGTCCGAAAAATCTGAATGCGAGCCGTATCCCGGCCCCGGACTCCGAATATAGGGGCGGGCACCGGCCTCTGCGACTCCGGAAATCGCTCTTTCGCCGCCAGGGCAGCAGTTCCTTCGAAACTCACCGATTCGAGGGCGAATCGCCCGCGGCGACGCGGTGGGGATGTTCGCGCGGCCTCGCGATCTCAATGCATTCGGCCGGAAACATAGGCTGGAGCGCAAGGCGGTCGCCGGCAGCAAGCGCAAGGTTTGTCGTCGAGGCATCGTTCGACGTAGGATGCCCGCCGGTCGAACCAATACGGAACGGATGGGTCGGATGGCTGGCAGCGTGAACAAGGTGATCCTCGTGGGCAATCTGGGGCGCGACCCGGAAATCCGCTCGATGCAGAATGGCGGGAAGGTCTGCAACCTGTCGGTCGCTACGTCGGAACGCTGGCGCGACCGCGGCAGCGGCGACACCCAGGAACGTACCGAATGGCATCGCGTCGTCGTGTTCGACGACAAGCTGGTCGAGGTCTGCGAGCGCTACCTGAAGAAGGGCGCGAAGATTTACCTGGAAGGCGAGCTTCAGACGCGGAAGTGGAGCGACCAGTCGGGCCAGGAGCGCTATACGACCGAAGTCGTGCTGCGCCGGTTCCGCGGGCAGCTGACAATGCTCGACACCCGCCCCGGCGGCGGCGGCGACTACGATGCGACGCCGGATTACGGCCGCCAGCCCATGTCCTCCGGATCGCGCGATGCCGGCGGTCCGCCGCCGCGGATGGACGATTTCGACGACGAAATTCCGTTCTGAGGCCGCGGCTACGCGGTTTCCCGGCGCCGGACGGCGAGGATCGTCATCGCCGCCGCCGTCCAGGCGCAGGCCAGCCACCAGTTCTGCCAGGCGCCGTAGCTGACGCAGGCGATGACGGCGAACGACACCATCGCGCCGGCGCCGGTCGCCATCTCCACGGGTTGGCCGGCGCGCAGGCTGCGCGCAATGGCGAAGACCAGGAAAGCGAACAGGAGCGCCCCGATCAGACCCAGTTCCAGCCATATCTGGAGCGCAGCGTTATGCGGGTGCAAGGGGATGATATCGAGCCGGCTCTCCGACACCAGAACCTTCATGTCGGTGAGCGAGCGCGACGACTGGGCTCCGAATCCCAGCATGAAGGCATCCTCGATCCGTCCCGACACGTAGTCCCAGATAAACAATCTGTGGACCCAGGTAATCGGCAGCGGCAACTCGTTCTCCGCCACGGCGACATCCGGCGGCAGCATCGCGTGATAGGGCAGGAAGGGCATCGCCAGAACGGCCACGGCCAGGCCCAGTCCGACCAAGGTTACCCCGCGTCGGCCCAGCCATAGAACGGCAAGAGCCGCCGGCACGGCCAGCCCGAGCGCCAGCTTTGCCGAATTCATGTCGAGCAGCAGAACGCACAAAGCTGCCGACCCGGCATAGGCCACCGCCATCAGCGTGCGGCTCTCCCGCAGAATCGCAAGCGCGAGCGGAAACAGCAACACGGCCGCCACCGCGCCCTGCCGATAGAACATGTTGGCAAAGCTTCCGTCCGGTACGAAGACCGCCGCCACCCGACCTTGCGTCAGAGCAATCGCATAGAGCGCGATGAGAAACGGCACCGCGGCGACGGCCAGCACCCGGTTTGGCATCCGCAACTCTTCCGCCGGCAACGACAGGGCCGCCGTCAGAAGCGCGAGGCCGAATCCGACCTGCCCGATCTGCTTGGCAAAGGTCTCCAGCGCATTCCCGGCATCGATCGCCCACAGTGCGGAAAGCCCGATCCATATCAACAGCAGCAGCAGCAGCCGGGCGACGGGCCGGTCGATCCACTGCCGAAGCGCGCGCCGAACGCGCGAATCGAGCAGGCACAGCGCTCCCGTCACGGCCGCAACAGCAGCGGTTCCGCGCGGCGCGACGATCACGATGAACGGAAACAGCGCCATATGAAGCGCCAGCGCGTATCGGCCGCAGGTCGCGATCATTTCGGTCCCATCATCCCTGGAAAGACGTTGCGTCCGGTGGCGGCAACACCGCGCCGAAAGGCTGTCATGACGGTTCCGTGACCCTATTCCGTTGTTCGCAACCGCACAATCTGGTAGGTTGCGCCTTACTGAACGGATGGGGTAGGGCAGGCCCGGAACATCGTCCGTTCCTCCTTTTAGAACAACGCACTGATCCGCATTTTGAACACGACTTCAGGCAGCGGAAAGCCCCTCGACATCCTTCAGGTGTCAATCGAGGAGGAGATGGAACGCTCCTACCTCGATTACGCCATGAGCGTGATCGTGAGCCGGGCGCTTCCCGACGTTCGCGATGGCCTCAAGCCGGTGCATCGCCGCATCCTCTTTGCGATGAAGCAGAACGGCTACGATTCGACGAAGCCGTATCGCAAATCGGCACGCATCGTCGGCGACGTGATGGGTCAGTACCATCCCCATGGCGATTCGGCGATCTATGACGCCATGGTGCGCATGGCGCAGGATTTCTCCATGCGCCTGCCGCTGATCGACGGGCAGGGCAATTTCGGCTCGATGGACGGCGACCCGCCCGCGGCCATGCGCTACACCGAAGCGCGGCTCGCCAAACCGGCGGAATCCCTGCTCGACGACATCGACAAGGAAACCGTCGAGTTTCAGCCGAATTACGACGACTCCATCGTCGAGCCGACCGTGCTGCCGGCGCGTTTTCCGAACATGCTGGTCAACGGCGCCGGCGGCATCGCCGTCGGCATGGCGACGAA
>JBFWNZ010000035.1:0-18218 GCA_050250795.1 Alphaproteobacteria bacterium
CCGGCCGTCCGGCCAGCTTCACCCCGCCTTGGCACTCTGCCGCTGGCTTGCGCGCCCTGCCGCTGGCCCTGGATTACCGCGTGCGCGGGAATGACACCGAGAGGGAAGCGGGAGGGCACCCTTCCCCCCTCCCCACCCCCGCCCCCGTTGTGCCCAACCCGCAATTGCCGAATACTCACCCCGTGACGCCCCCGCGCAAACGAGGGGCGCGGCAATCCACAGCACCCTGGGCCGGTCCCGGCCCCGACAGCGGAGGCACCCAATGTCATTCTACCGAGGCATGACCTGCGAGAACGTGACGCTGACCGGCGACGGCGGCACCCCGATCACCGCCTACACCGCCCGGCCCGAGGGCAAGGGCCCCTTCCCCGGCGTGGTGCTGGTGCATCACCTGCCGGGCTGGAGCGAGTATTACATCGAGACGACGCGCCGCTTCGCCCATCACGGCTATCTCGCCATCTGCGCCAACCTTTATGAGCGCGCGGGCGAGGGGCACCCCGACGACGTCGCCGCCAAGGTGCGCGCCGAGGGCGGCATCTCCGACGCCCAGATGGTGGGCGACACCGCGGCCGCGGTGAAATGGATGCGCGCCCAGCCCGACTGCAACGGCAAGGTCGGCATCCTGGGCTCCTGCTCCGGCGGCCGGCACGCCTTCATCTATGCCTGCCAGAAGAAGGATGTGGACGCCTGCGTCGAACTGTGGGGCGGCCGCGTGGTGATGGGACCGGACGAACTGAACGCCAAGACGCCGGTCGCGCCCATCGACATGACCAAGGATTTGTCCTGCCCGCTGCTGGGCATCTTCGGCAATGACGACCGCGCCCCCAGCCCCGAGCAGGTCGACCGGCACGAGGCCGAATTGAAGCGGCTGGGCAAGGATTACGAGTTCCACCGCTACGACGGCGCCGGGCACGGCATCTTCTACTGGCACCGCCCGCTGTACCGGCCGGAGCAGGCGATGGACGGCTGGGGCAAGGTGTTCGCCTTCTTCGGCAAGCATCTGGCGAAATAAGGGGAGGCGGCGCCATGTGCACCTCGATCGTCGAGATCGTCCGCGCCTGGGGCATGGCCAAGCGCGGCGACGAGGGCTGGTTCCCGCTAAGCCAGGCGGTGGTCGCCTACGACCATGCCCGCCACGCCCCGGCCGACGACGTGATCACGCTCGACTTCATCAACGCCGATCTCGACCCCGGCGCCCGCGCCGCCGTCGAGCTGTCGCTGGACAGCGCGAAGGCGCTGCGGGATGCGCTCGACCGCGCCATCGCCGCGGCCGAGTTCGAGGAGGCGGAGGTGCGCGGCAAAACCGCCCCGCCGCCGGCGCTGATCCGGGTGGCGTAGGGAAGAGGGGGAAGGGGGTGGGGCCAGCGGCACGCCCTGCGCGTGTCGGCCGGCACCATGAGGCGAATCCCGGCCGCATTCGCCTCAAAACCCGATGCGAATCGCGTGGAATCGGCGTATATTCCCCTCACCCTGTGAGGCGAATATGTATATCTGGGAGCGGCCGGACTGGCCGCAATTCACCTGGGACGACGCGGCGCTGATCGGGCCGCTGGCGACGGCGCGGCTGCATCAGGGGCGGCTGCTCGGCCGCATGCAGGCCCTGGGCTTCGATTTGCAGCTGGAAGCCCAGCTCCAGGCGCTGACCGAGGACGTCCTCAAAAGCGCCGAGATCGAAGGCGATAGTCTCGACCGCGCCGGCGTGCGCTCCTCGCTGGCGCGGCGCCTGGGCGTGCCGGAGGCCGCGGCCGCCCCCGCCGACCGCCGCACCGAGGGCGTGGTCGAGATGATGCTCGACGCGACGCGGCATTTCGACCGGCCGCTCACCGACGAGCGCCTGTTCGGCTGGCAGGCTGTGCTGTTCCCCACCGGCTATTCGGGGCTGGCGCGGGTCAGGACCGGCGGCTGGCGCGACGATGCGCAGGGGCCGATGCAGGTCGTCTCCGGTGCGGCCGGCCGCAGCCATATCCATTTCGAGGCACCGCCGGCCGCGCGCGTCGCGGACGAGATGACCGCCTTCCTCGACTGGTTCGCCGCGCCGGCCGCCACGGACGGGCTGCTGCGCGCCGGGCTCGCCCATCTGTGGTTCGTCACCGTCCATCCCTTCGAGGACGGCAACGGCCGGATCGCCCGCGCCATCGCCGACCAGGCGCTGGCCCGCTCGGAAGGCGCGCCGCAGCGCTTCTACAGCATGTCGAACCAGATCCGCCGCGAGCGGGTGGATTACTACGCCATGCTCGAACGCACGCAGCGGGGCGGGCTGGACATCACCGGCTGGCTGGACTGGTTCCTCGCCTGCTTCACCCGCGCCATCGCCGGCGCCGAGGCCGGCAGCGCAAGCGTGCTGCGCAAGGCCGAGTTCTGGCGCCGGCATGCCGAGACGCCGATCGGCCCGCGCCAGCGCATCGTGCTGAACCGCTACCTCGACGGGTTCGAGGGCAACCTCACCGCCCGGAAATGGGCCCTGCTGGGCAAATGCTCCCCCGCCTCCGCCCAGCGCGACATCGCCGACCTCGTGGACAAGGGCGTGCTGCGGCGCAATCCGGGCGGGAGCAAGAACACGAGCTATGGGGTGGCGTGAGGGGGTGGGTGGTCTACTAGCAACGGAGGCCGCCTAGCTGCCGCGACTAGGGCAACGAGCATCCGGATGCAGGCCCGCTCAACTGGCTTTAATCTGCCTCACGGCCCTTAGATTGAGCTTCTCGAATGAATAGATTCACGTTCTCAGCGGTTTCTTCCTCCAACGAAAAATCATTCCCGTCTTGAATAAAACCGGACTCCGAGAGCACGGTCTTCATAAACTCATTTGACGCGGGAGATACTGCAAAAATAGCAGCACCATTGGCTGCGGATTCTAGCCTCTTCATAAGACGATTTAGCTGCCCCTTCTTCCGATGAGAAGAGTCCAAGAAGATCCATCCGACCTTGTAAGGGAAATTTTTCGGCTTGAGCATACTCCCAGCTCTTTTGAATATCTTATCTCGATAAGCAATCGTAGGCTTGTGAAGGATCGCTGTTCCTACTACCTTTCTATCATAAACTATTAATCCTACTCGATACGCTCGCCTTATCTGCGAAGGAAATTCACCTCCGATTATCCCTTCACTGGCCGCTAGGTTGGCAATCTGATCTAGGTGATATTCAGTGCAGTCCTTTCCCTTCTTTACAGAGATTGAGTATTTCTTATCCTCTTCTTTACCGCGTAGATAATTCACCGCAGCATGCAGAAGATCAACAGCCTCTCTGTCTGAGACATCCCCATTTTTATTCTTCTCCACACTTGCCTTCAATGAGCCGCCACGAAGCACGTTCTCAAGCAAATCCTTATTCTCCGTAATTTGTTTTATCACACGATTTATATATGCGGTGTGCTCGCGCTTCTTGACGGGGTCTTCTCTTTCGTCTTGGCGAAAAAGCGTGCGCAGTCTGGTTGATATGTCATCAGTCTCCTTGAAGATACGGGCTATCATACTCTCAATAGAGTGCAGGGTACTTTCAGTGTCCCCAAACTGGATATCTGCCCACCCCAGTTGATCGGACATACTGCGGATACTTTCATCGAGAGAAGATTCTAGCTTGCCTAGCTCCTCCGTTATGCGATTAGCAGCAACTTCAAACCGAGCCGCAAAAGAACTGGCTTCTGAGTCCAAAAACAATTTCAGCAACTCACTGGGATGAAGCGGTCTGTTTCTCGCTCCATCTCGTTGGCAATAAATGCCTTTTGGAGTACAATGAGGCTTCGTCCTGCTTGATGGAATCTCGATTCGCAGTATCGGGTTATTGTCTAAATTCTCAATATATACGTTGATAGATACTGGCGGAATGCACCCGACAGATTTATTCAATATTTGGAGGATAGTGGCATCACTGACATCGCAGCCGCGGATAACGCCGATCTGCGCACCACCGACAACTTTCTCGTCAACGCCAGCGAGGATATTTCCTCCTCTATCGGAATTAGCAAAGGCAACGATGTCTTCAGCGCTGATGCCGTCTGGCTGACGCTTAAAGTCCACACGCGAACTTTCACCTTCTGCAAGCAACTCGCGCGTGAGTCGACCTATTCTCTGAGTACGTTTTTTAAGCCCCATGAAAGGCACAACCACATCACAGAGGGTCTATTATGCTTGATTGGCAATTGCCGAATGCGCATCCCGCACTTTTGCGAGCCGTGAAGGAGCGCGGGATCAATCGCATACTCAGCCCAACACCCCCGCCCGCGCCGCATAGAGCGGGTCGCTGGTATCGCGCGTGGCCCAGGGCACATCGCCGCTGCGGGCGCCTTTCAGGGCCACGGTGCTGAAGCGGCCTTCGATGGCGAGCTGGCGGGTGGCGATGCGCCATTCGCCGTGGCGGCGCTCGAAGCGGTCGAGGTAGCGGCCCCAGGACTGACGGCAGATCATGTCCTGCGGGCCGACCAGGCCGGCGGCCTTTTCCGTCTCGCTGGGCGGGCGCAGGCGGCGGCTGGCGTAGTAGGTCTCGACGAAGGCCGTGTCCGGGCCGGCGAACTCGATCAGGCAGTTGCCGATGAAATGCATGGAGTTGTCGTAACCGGCGAAATTCCTGTCGAGCCAGGCGATGAACCCCTCCACCCCGCCCTTGTAGTCGATATGGTCGTCATGGGCGTCGGGGTGGTAGACGGAGCGGATGATCTCGGCATCGCCGCGGTCCACGCCGCGCGCATAGCGGTACATCACCTGCTGGATTTCCGACCGGTCCGCCGCCCGCCGCAGCGCATCGTGATCGCTGGCCATCGCCGTCTCCCCTTGCTCCTATTGTCGTTCCACCGATGGTAGAGCAGCACCGGCAAGCAGGCCAAGCGATCAGCCGGGCAGGGCCAGCCCCTCCTCCTTCAGCGCCACGCCGGTGAGCCGCCGGTCGCGGGCGGCGCGCATCAGCCGGGTCAGGCGCTCGGCGGCGGCGTCCCAGCCCAGGCCGTCGGGCGGGTGGATGTTGGAGATGCAGTTGCGCTCGGCGTCGCTGCGGCCGATGCGCGGGCCCCAGGTGAGGTAGATGCCCAGGCTGTCCGCCGCCGACAGGCCCGGCCGCTCGCCGATCAGCACGGCCACCATCGCCGCGCCCAGCGCCGCCCCCACCTCGTCGCCCAGCGCGACCCGCGCGCCGCTCGCCACCACCGGCGGCGCGATCCGCCAGCCCGGCAGCCGCGCCAGTGCGGCGCGCAGCACCGGCACCGCATGCGCCGCCACCGCCGTCGCCGACAGCCCGTCGCCGATCGTGAAGGCGGCGTCCCAGCCGCCGGGCGACAGCCGCGCCGCATCCTCGGGCGCCAGCCGCCGGCCGAGATCGGGGCGGCGCAGATATGTGGCGCGGTCGCCCGCCCGGCTCGCCACCGCGACCGGCGAAAGATCGGCGAGGCCGGCCAGGATCGCATCGGCGTCGAAGGGCGCATGCACCGCGTCGCGGGCGCGGGCATGGGCGTGCTGGAAGTCGAGCAGCGGCCCGGTCGGCAGCCCGTCGCCGGCCCGGCCCAGCCCGATCCGCGCCGGGGTCAGCGCGCGCAGGCGGCCCCATGGATCGGCTGGGGGGTCCTTGACGGGAGGCCGGCTCACCGCACCGCCCCCAGCAGCCGCTGCGCCGCATCGGCGCCCGGCGGCAGCGGCGGCACCCGGCCATCGGCGTCGGCCAGCCCCATGCCGCGCAGCCAGTCCTCGAACTCCGGCGCCGGGCGCAGTCCCAGCAGCCGGCGCAGATACAGCGCGTCGTGGAAGGACGTGCTCTGATAGTTCAGCATCACGTCGTCCGCCCCCGGCACCCCCATCACATAGGTCACGCCCGCCGCGCCCAGCAGGGTCAGCAGCGTGTCCATGTCGTCCTGATCGGCCTCGGCATGGTTGGTGTAGCAGACATCCACCCCCATCGGCAGGCCGAGCAGCTTGCCGGTGAAATGGTCCTCCAGCCCGGCGCGGGTGATCTCCTTGCCGTCATACAGGTATTCCGGCCCGATGAAGCCCACCACGCTGTTCACCAGCAGCGGACGGAAGGCGCGGGCGACGCCGTGGGCGCGTGCCTCCAGCGTCTGCTGGTCGACCCCATGATGCGCGTCGGCCGACAGGGCCGAGCCCTGGCCGGTCTCGAAATACATGACGTTCTGCCCGACCGTGCCGCGGCCCAGCGCGCGGGCGGCATCCTCCGCCTCGCCCAGCATGGCCAGGTCGATGCCGAAGGCGCGGTTCGCGGCCTCGGTCCCGGCGACCGACTGGAACACCAGATCGACCGGCCCGGCGCGCTCCAGGATCGCCAGCGCGGTCGTCACATGCGCCAGCACGCAGCTTTGCGTCGGGATCGCGAAGCGCTGGCGCAGATCGTCGATCAGATGCAGCAGGTCGAGCGTCGCCGGCACGCTGTCGCTGGCCGGGTTGATGCCGATCGTCGCATCGCCGCAGCCCAGCAGCAGCCCGTCCAGGATCGCCGCCGCGATGCCGGCGGGGTCGTCGGTCGGGTGGTTGGGCTGAAGCCGCACCGACAGCCGGCCGTCCAGCCCGATGGTGTTGCGGAAGGCGGTGACGACGCGGCATTTGCGCGCCACCGCGATCAGATCCTGATTGCGCATCAGCTTGGACACGGCGGCCGCCATCTCCGGCGTCACGCCCGGCGCCAGCGCCGCCAGCGCCGGCCCGTCCGCCGCATCCGACAGCAGCCAGTCGCGGAATTCCCCCACGGTCAGCGACGCCACGGGCGCGAAGGCCGCGGCGTCGTGGCCGTCCAGGATCAGGCGGGTGACCTCGTCCTCCTCATAGGGGATGACCGCCTCGTCCAGGAACCGGCGCAGCGGCAGGTCGGCCAGCGCATGGCGCGCCGCCACCCGCTCCAGGTCGGTCGCGGCGGCGACGCCCGCCAGCGCATCGCCCGAGCGCGCCGGGCCGGCACAGGCCAGCACCGCCTTCAGATCGGCGAAACGATAGCGCGTGCCGTCGAGGGTCGTCGCATAGCGGGCCATCGCCAACTCCGCGGCGGCACGGCGCACGCCATGAGGGTCATGGATGCGGGTGCCGCCCGCCTCTCACGATAACGGAGTTGCGTGAAATCCGGATGTCCTTCGTCGCCGCCGCGCCGAAGGCTCCCGCCCCAGCCCGCTGCCTCAGCCCGCCTTGCGGCGCGCCTGCGGCTCCTCGGCCAGCTTCACATGCACCGGCGAGAAGAAGGTGGGATCGCCGAACACGGAGGCGGCGTACAGCCGCAGATCGCTGGGATCGTTCACCGGATGCGCCCGCACATGGCGCTTGAACCCGCCCGGCGTGTAGGTGTCGCGCACGACCCAGGTCACGCGGGTGGAATCAGCCTTCTGGTAGCGGTTGCCCGCCGCTACGACCGCTTGCTCGCGTTTCATATCGAAATGCCCCTGCCTCAGACCCGAACTAAAACTTGTAAGGTCTCCCCCCCATCAATCTATATCTTGTTTACGAATGACGACAATGCGCGATATCCCGTATTCGCCGGGACATCGCGCCGCAGGCCCGCAAACGCCCTGACCCAAGACGGCCGATGCCCGACCCCGACGACGATCTGGAAGCCCGCCTCGGCCGCACGCTCGCCGAGACCGCGATGCTGAACGACCCCGGCCGCGCGGCGGCGCGCACCGTCCGGCAGGCCGCGCCCGACGGCATGCGCGCAGCCCGCAACCGGCGGCGATTCCGCCTAGCCCTGGCGGCGGCGGCACTGCTGCTCCTGGCTGCGATCCTGCTGGCGCTGCATGCCGCGCCCGGTTGAGCGCTATTCCAGCGTCCGCGCCCACAGGCCGCGCCCGGCGTCGCGGGCATCGGCCTCGTCGACCGCGTAGCGGTCGGTCTCCTCCTTGGCGATGCGCGCCCAGCCCGAGCGCACCATCGCCTCGTTCACATCTGTCTCGTCGACATAGCAGGTGGCCAGCGCCGGCTCCGCTTTCGCGTCCTCTTTTTCCAGATCGCACGAGACATGGTGCCCGTCGGCCAGCTTGATCAGCTCGCCCAGGGCCACGGCCCCGCATTGCACCCGCATCCCGTCGATGTCGCACACCGCCTTGGGCGCCGGCGCACGGACGCCGAACAGACGCACCCGCCGCTGCTCCACCCGCATCTCGTCGCCCGCAAGAACGAAAGCCGTGCCCTGCAGCTCGCCCGCCCGGACGGGCCCGCCCAGGGCCAGCAACAGCCCTGCCGACAGCCATGCCGCCGCATTTGCGGTCCATCGCGTCATCGCCCGCATCTCCCGCTCAGGCGACCAGCCGGCCCACGCGCGCCAGGCTCCCGGGCATCGCCACGCCATGCCGGGCGCAGAGCGGCGCGATCAGCCGCTCGACCACCGGGCGGCCCAGCTTGTCCATCAGGGCACAGGGCGGCGTGCCGAACTTGAAGGCATGCTCGGCGCCCAGATCGATCTCCGCCGGCGAGGCGACCTCCTCGTCGAGTTCCTCCAGGATGGCGAGGAAGGCGCCGGCGCGCAGCCGGTTGGCGATCACCGCGTCGCGGGCCACATCGGGCGCCGAGGGCTGGCCGATCTCCCAGTCGCGGTCCGCCTCGCCCATCGTCACCATCGACTCGGCCGGCGCGTAGAAGGGGCCGAGCGGCGCCAGGTTGCGGATCGCATGCAGGTTGATCCGCGGCTTGATCAGGTTCATCACCCGGAACGGCCCGGCCGCCGCACCCAGCGCGACGGTCGCCACCCGGTCGATATCGGCGGTCGAGGCCAGCCCCTCGTCATAGGCGCGCACCGCCTCGTTGGTGTAGGGGCAGAAGAAGCGGTTGAGCGCGAAGCCGTGGCGGTCCTTGCAGGCGATGGGCGTCTTGCCGGTCTCGCGGCAGAAGGCGAGCGCGCGGTCCATCGCCGGCTGTCCCGTCTGCGCGCCGCGCACCACCTCGACGATGGGGCTGATCGCGGCCGGGTTGAAGTAATGCATGCCGAGGAAGCGCGCGGGCCCGCTCAGATGTTCGGCCAGCCCGCCCACGGTCAGGCAGCTGGTGTTGGTCGCGACCAGCGCCGTGGGGGCTACCACCGCGTCCAGCCGGCGCAGCAGCGCCGCCTTGATGTCGAAATCCTCGAACACCGCCTCGATCACAAGGTCGGCTTCGGCCAGCGCGCCCAGATCGGTGCTGCCGCCGATGCGGGCCAGCGCCGCGCCCGCGGCGTCCGCCGTCATCCGGCCGCGCTCCGCCTGCCGCGCGTAGAAACCTTCGGCCGTGCGCCGCGCGGCGGCGACCGCCGCCTCCGCCGTGTCCACCAGGACCACGCGCACGCCATGGGCGGCGCTGGCAATGGCGATGCCGGCCCCCATCGTTCCCGCCCCCACGATGCCGAGGACACCGATCCCCGACGCGCTGTCGCCCATCGTCTTCATCCGTTCCGCTGCCTGCCCCCGGCAATGCTATCCCGGCGGCTCGGCCGGCGCCATACGGCGCGGGCCGATTTCCGGTGGCCAGCCCAGGGCGCATCGGTCATGCTGCCGCATGGCATGGAGACATTCCGCGGCGATCCGCCTGTCCTGCGTCCTGGCCGTCGCGCTCGCGGTGCTGGTGGCGGTGCTGCCCGCCAGGGGGAAACCGATGAACGCCCACGACTTCGCCTTCCGGTCCATCGACGGCGCGGCGCTGCCGCTGCGCGAGTTCGCCGGACATCCGATCCTGATCGTCAACACGGCGTCGGAATGCGGCTTCACGCCGCAATATGCGGGGTTGCAGGCGCTGTGGGAGAAGGAGCGCGCGCACGGGCTGATCGTGCTGGGCGTGCCGTCCAACGATTTCGGCGGCCAGGAGCCGGGCCGCGAGACCGAGATCAAGGCCTTCTGCGAGCTGAACTACGGCATCGACTTTCCGATGACCGAGAAGCAGGCCGTCATCGGACCCGACGCCCATCCCTTCTACCGCTGGATCGCGGACACGCTCGGCGCGGACCTGGTACCGCAATGGAACTTCCACAAATATCTGATCGATCCGGAGGGCGAGATCGTGGCCTCCTGGCCCTCGCGCGTCACGCCGAACGGCCCGGAATTGCAGCGCGCGCTGGCACCCTATCTTGGGAATTAACCTGTTTCGCGCCCGCAACGCCTTGAAATTCCGGCATCGATCCGTAAATATCCCGGCGCATCCGGTAGGCTTTGTACGCCATTTCGACGACCCGGCGGGTTGTCGCCGTTGCGTTCGCTCTGTTAAGACCCGGCCCTTGCGCCGGGAACACACCGGCGATTGAAGCGCCGGCCCGGCCGACCGGGGCAGGCACGGGGGAAATGCATGATCGAAATCGACCATCTGACGAAGCGCTTCGGCCCGATCACGGCCGTCGACGACGTCTCGTTCACTGTGGCGCGCGGCGAGGTGCTGGGCTTCCTCGGTCCGAACGGCGCCGGCAAGTCCACGACCATGAAGATGATTACCGGCTTCCTGCCGCCCACCGCGGGCCGGACCAGGGTCGCCGGGTTCGACGTGATGGAACATCCCATCGAGGTCAAGCGCCGGATTGGCTACCTGCCCGAGGGCGCACCGCTCTGGCCCGACATGACGACACGGTCCTTCCTCGCCTTCATCGCCGCCATCCGCGGCTTCGATGGGGCGGAGGCCGGGCGGCGGATCGACGACGCCGTCGCCAAGACCCAGCTCGAAGGCGTGCTGGAGCAGCCGATCGAGACCCTGTCCAAGGGCTTCAAGCGACGGGTTGGCCTGGCGCAGGCACTGCTGCACGATCCCGAGGTGCTGATCCTGGACGAGCCGACCGACGGCCTCGACCCGAACCAGAAGCACGAAGTGCGCGAGTTGATCCGCGGCATGGCCGGCAGCAAGGCGATCATCATCTCCACCCATATCCTGGAGGAGGTGGACGCCGTGTGCAGCCGCGCCATCGTGATCGCGCGCGGCCGCGTGCTTGCCGACAAGACGCCGGAGGAACTGGCCGCGGTGTCGCCGCGCCATAACGGCGTGGCGGTCACGGTTGCCGATCCCGCCGCGGCCCGCGCCGCGCTGGCCGAAGTGGCCGATATCGCCGCCGTCGAGGATGACGGCCCGAACCGCCTGTTGGTGCTGCCGCGCAACCGCGCGGCGATCGCGCCGGCCGTCAGCGACACGCTGAAACGGCACAATGTCGCGATCCAGCAGCTTCAGGTCGAACGCGGCCGCCTCGACGACGTCTTCCGCTCCATCACAACGGCGTGAGTCCCATGCGCAACACCGTCATCGTGCTCAAGCGCGAGATGGCGAGCTATTTCGCCACGCCGCTCGCCTATGTCTTCATCGTCATCTATCTGGCGCTGTCCGGCGCCTTCACCTTCTATCTCGGCAACTTCTTCGAGCGGGATCAGGCCGATCTCCAGGCCTTCTTCAGCCTCCAGCCCTGGGTCTATCTCGTGCTGGTGCCGGCCGTCTCGATGCGGCTCTGGGCCGAGGAACGCAAGACCGGGACGATCGAGCTGTTCATGACCCTGCCGATCACGCTGCCGCAGGCGGTGCTCGGCAAGTTCCTGGCGGCGTGGCTCTTCACGATCATCGCCATCGCGCTGACCTTCCCGATCTGGGTGACCGTCAACTATCTCGGCAATCCCGACAACGGCGCCATCCTGGCGGGCTATATCGGATGCGCCATGATGGCCGGCGGCTATCTCGCCATCGGCGGCTTCATCTCGGCGACGACCAAGAACCAGGTCATCGCCTTCGTCCTCACCACCACGCTCTGCTTCGTCTTCACCGCGATGAGCGCGCCGGTGGTCATGGGGCTGTTCTCGGGCTGGGCGCCCGCCGCGGTGCTCGACTTCCTGCGCACGCTGGGCTTCATGTACCACTTCAACGACATCTCCAAGGGCGTGATCGACATCCGCGACGTGGTGTTCTTCGCGACGGTGATCGCGCTGTTCCTGTTCCTGAACGCCGTCGTCGTTCAGCAGCGCAAAGCCAACTGAGGAGACCGGACGATGCTTCGCAAGATGTTCGAACGCGGCGGCCGGTGGACGATCGTCGCCCTTGCCGCCATTGCGCTGTTCCTGGTCGTGAACTTCGCCGTCTCGCCGGTCACCGGCGCGCGCGTCGACCTGACCGAGAACAAGCTGTTCACCCTGTCCTCCGGCACGCGCGAGATCCTGGAGGATCTGAAGGAGCCGGTGACGCTCCAGTTCTACTTCTCCAAACGGCTCGGCAACGAGATTCCGGTCTATGGCAACTATGCGACCCGCGTGCGCGACATGCTGCGCGAGTTCGCATCGGTCTCCAACGGCAAGCTGATCTTCGAGGAGATCGACCCCACCCCCTTCTCCGAGATGGAGGATCAGGCGGTGGCGGCCGGCATCCAGGCCGTGCCTTACGACCAGCGCGGCGAGAAGGTCTATTTCGGCCTGACCGGAAAGGTGCAGGGCCGCGACCCGAAGGCCGTCGGACCGCGGGTGAACCTTGAGGAGACCAAGACCGACCGCCGGGTGATCCCGTTCCTGCAGCTCGAGCGCGAGGCCTTCCTTGAATACGACCTCGCCCGCGTCATCGCGGCCCTGGATTCGCCGCGCCGGCCGCTGGTCGGCGTGTTCACTGGGCGCCCGATGTTCGGCGATCCGCAGGCGGCGCTGGCGGGCCAGACGCTCCCGAACTATCTGATCGTCGAGCACGCCCAGGAAGTGTTCGACATGAAGCAGGTCTGGGGCGCCGACACCATCACCGACGATCTCGACCTGCTGGTGCTGGCGCATCCGGGCGGGCTGACGCCCCAGGATTATTACGCCATCGACCAGTATCTGATGCGGCACGGCAAGCTGCTCGTCTTCCTCGATCCCTTCAACGAGCAGGCGCAGCGCGACACCGATGCCGGCCATCTCCAGCTTCGGCGCTCTAACCTGGAGACGCTGATGAAGACCTGGGGCGTCGAGATGCCGGCCAACGACCTTGTCGCCGACATCAACCTGGCCCGGCTGGTGAATGCCGGCGAGAAGGAGGGCAAGGTCCTTCCTGCGCCCTATGTCACCTCGCTGCGGCTCGGACCGGAGAACCTGTCGCGCACGGACCCGGTGACCGCCAACATCGAGTCCATCGTCATGGAGAGCCCCGGCCATCTTGAGCCGGTCAAGGATGCGGGCACGACCTTCGAGCCGCTGATCTTCACGACCGACAAGAGCCAGATCATCGACATCAAGGACCACAAGGGCGGGCTCGACATCCAGAAGATGGCGGCCGACTTCGTGCCCAGCGGCAAGGTCCAGGTGCTGGCGGCGCGCGTCACCGGCCCGATCAAGTCGGCTTTCCCCGACGGCCCGCCGCCGGACAAGAACGCCAAGCCCGCCGCCGCGCCGGGCACGGAGCCGAAATCCGAGGACCAGAAGATGGTCGAGCAGGCGGCACGCGAGGTCCGCGAGGAGATTGCCGCCGAGAAGGCCAAGAACGCGCCGCCGCCGAAACAGCATCTGACCCAGTCGCAGGGCCCGGTGAACATCGTGCTGGTGGCCGATGCGGACATGCTGGAAGACCCGGCCTGGATCCAGACCCGCGAGTTCTACGGCCGCCGCTTCGGCATGCCGGTGGCGGGCAATGGCGACATGCTGGTCAACGCCATGGAGAACCTGTCGGGCTCGACCGATCTGATGAGCCTGCGCAGCCGCGGCACCTCGAACCGCCCCTTCACCCGGGTGGAGGAGATGCGCCGCGCCGCCGACGCCCAGTACCGCGCGGAAGAGCAGCGCCTTCTCCAGAAGATGGAGGAGATGGAGAAGAAGCTGACCGAGCTCAAGCAGGGCGGTGCAGCCGCGGTCGAGGGGGCCGATCCCGCCGAGGCCGAGCAGCAGCGTCAGGCCGAGATCGCAAGCTTCACGGCCGAACTGCTCGCAACCCGCAAGCAGCTGCGCGACGTGCAGTTCAAGCTGCGCAACGAGATCGACAGGCTCGAAACGCGGCTGCAGGTGTTCAACATCGCGGCCGTGCCGGTGCTGGTTGCGATCCTCGCCCTGGTCCTGGGCTGGATGCGCCTGCGCCGCCGCCGCCGGGCGGTCATGCAGGCCGGCTGACGGCGGTCCGCGCCGTCAGCGCTGGCGCAGCCGGAACAACGCCTGCTGCGCCAGCAGGTTGGCCCGCCACCCCTCGGCCTGGAAGTCGAGGGGGCGGCCGCGGTCGTTCAGCGCGATGCCGCGCTCGATCACGATGCCCAGATCGTCGCACAGCAGCAGGAAGTCCTTGATGCTGCACAGATGGATGTTCGGCGTGTCGAACCAGCTGAAGGGCAGGGTCGGCGTCACCGGCATCCGCCCGGTCAGCAGCAGCCGCGACCGCACCCGCCAATAGGCGAAATTCGGGAAGGACACGAAGGCGCTGCGGCCGATCCGCACCAGATGGCGCAGCACCTCATGCGGCCGGCGCGTCGCCTGAAGCGTCTGGCTCAGCACGACATAGTCGAAGGCGTCGTCGGGATAGTCCTTGAGGTCGGTGTCGGCGTCGCCCTGGATCGCCGCGATGCCGTTGGCGACGCAGGTATGCACCCCGTCCATGCTCAGTTCCATGCCGCGCCCGTCGACCTGCTTGGCCCGCGCCAGATAGGCGAGCAGCGCGCCGTCGCCGCAGCCGACATCGAGCAGCCGTGTCTTCGACGCGACCATGTCGGCGATCAGTTGCAGATCGACCCGCAGATTGTGCGGCGGCGCGATGACGGTGCGACCCTCAGGCACGGCCCAGCCCCTGTTGTTCGGCACAGCCGTCGATGAAACCGTTGAGCACGCGGATGAATTCCGGCTCGTCCAGCAGGAAGGCGTCGTGCCCCTTGTCGCTCTCGACCTCGACGAAGCTGACATTGGCGGCGACCGCGTTCAACGCATGCACGATGGCGCGGCTTTCCGTCGTCGGGAACAGCCAGTCGCTGGTGAACGAGATCAGGCAGAACCGCACCGCCGTCCCCGCAAAGGCCTGGGCCAGCGAGCCGCCATACTCCGCCGCCAGGTCGAAGTAATCCATGGCGCGGGTGATGTAGAGATACGAGTTGGCGTCGAACCGCTCGACGAAGGTGATGCCCTGGTGGCGCAGATAGCTCTCCACCTGGAATTCGGCCTCGAAGCCATAGGTGATGCGGTCGCGGTCCTGCAGGTTGCGCCCGAATTTGCGGTGCAGCGCCGGCTCCGACAGATAGGTGATATGCGCGGCCATGCGCGCCACCGCCAGGCCGCGGCGCGGCACGGCGCGATGGCGCATATAGGCGCCGCCATGCCAGTCGGGATCGGCCATGATCGCCTGCCGGCCCACCTCGTGAAAGGCGATGTTCTGGGCCGAATGGCGCGCTGCGCCGGCAATCGGCACGGCGGCGCAGATGCGGTCGCCGTACTTGGCCGCCCATTCCAGCACCTGCATCGCGCCCATCGACCCGCCGATGACGCAGAACAGCTTCTCGATGCCCAGATGGTCGATCAGCATGCGCTGGGCGCGCACCATGTCGCCGATGGTGACGACCGGAAAATCCAGCCCGTACTGCTCGCCCGTCGCCGGGTTGATGTCGAGCGGCCCGGTCGATCCCATGCAGCCGCCGATGACGTTGGCGCAGATCAGGAAGAAGCGGTCGGTGTCGAGCGGGCGGCCCGGACCGACCACCAGATCCCACCAGCCTTCCTTGGCGGTCATCGGATGCGGTTCGGCCATGTACTGGTCGCCGGTCAGCGCATGGCAGACCAGGATCGCGTTGGTCTTCTCCGCGTTCAGCCGGCCATAGGTCTGATAGGCGATCTGGAAATCGCGCAGTTCCGCGCCGCTGTCCAGGCGCAGCGGTGCATCCGGCCCCGGCACAAACAGATGGCCGGGAAGCTCGATGGCGGGCTGGGCGGGGCGATGCAGAACCGTCATTCTTCGTGTTCCGCGCGGCTGACGGGATCCGGGCGCTGTCCTTCACCGACCAGCGGCCGGGCAGCGGGCGGCCACTCTTTCGCCAAGGCCGGGGAGTGTCAACGTTTTCTTTGATTTGTGGCCGTCCAGACGCTACCAGTATGCGGCTTCTATGGGGCTTGCGACGGAATGACGAAGACCGAGGACTCGCTGGACGCCATCCGCCGCGAGATCGATTCTATCGACGACCGGGTGCACGACCTGCTGATGCAGCGGGCGTCGCTGCTCGACCGGCTGAAGGCCGTGAAGGGCACGTCGTCCAAGGGCAGCGTCCGCCCCGCGCGCGAGGCGTCGATCCTGCGCCGCATCGCCGGGCGCCATGCCGGACCGCTGCCGCGCAACGCCGTCCTGCGCGTCTGGCGCGAGGTGATGTCGGCGCTGACCTGGATGCAGGACCCCAGCTTCTCGGCCGCCGTCTATGCCGACGAGGCCGACCCCGGCTACTGGGACCTCGCCCGCGACATGTTCGGCAGCACGATCCCCATGACCGTGCATGCCAGCGCCCGCGACGTGCTCGCCCAGGTCTCGGACGGCAAGGCCACCTTCGGTATCCTGCCGACCCCGACCGAGCAGCGGCCGGAGCCCTGGTGGGTGCTGCTCTGCGTGGCGGATTCGCCGCGCATCGTCTTCCGCCTGCCCTTCGCCGACCCCGGCAATGTCCGGCATGGCGAGCGCGGCCTGCCCGACGCCCTGGCGGTGGCCCGCATCGCGCCCGAGCCGACCGGCGCCGACCGCACCGCCCTGGTGATCGAAACCAATGAGATGTTGAGCCGCACGGCGCTCGGCGAGCTGTTCAGCCGCGCCGGGCTCAAGCCGCTGCAACTCGTCTCCGAGCCCGAAGGAACCACGATGCATCTCGCCATCGTCGATGGCTTCGTCGCAGCCGACGACCCCCGGCTGGTCCAGATCGCCGAGCGCGACGCCGTCGCCCGCGCGCTGTCCATCGGCAGCTATCCCCAGCCCATCGCGCCCGTGCCGTCGCGCGGCCGCGGGCGCAGCCGCACGGTGGCGGCATGACCGGTCCGGCGCCGCGCCCCGGCATCCTCGACCTGCAACCCTATGTCGGCGGCCTGCACAGCGTGCCGGGCGTCGAGCGGGTCATCGTGCTGGCGTCCAACGAAAGCCCGCTGGGGCCGAGCGAGAAGGCGGTCGCCGCCTTCCGCGACGAGGCATCGCATCTGCACCGCTATCCCGACGGCAGCGCCGCCGCGCTGCGTCAGGCCATTGCCCGGCGCTTCGGCTGCGATGCCGGGCGCATCGTCTGCGGCTCCGGCTCGGACGAGCTGCTGGGCATGCTGACCCGCGCCTATGCCGGACCGGGCGACGAGGTGCTGTACAGCGCGCATGGCTTCCTGATGTATCCGATCAGCGCCAAGTCGGTCGGCGCCACCCCGGTCGCGGCGCCCGAGAAGAACCTGACCACCGATGTCGACGCCCTGCTGGCGCGGGTCAACGAGCGCACGCGCGTGGTCTTCATCGCCAACCCCAACAACCCGACCGGCAGCTACCTGACCACGGCGGAGATGGAGCGGCTGCATGCCGGCCTGCCGCCGCATGTGCTGCTGGTGATCGACGCGGCCTATGCCGAATACTGCACGCGCAACGACTACACGGCCGGCTTCCACCTCGTGGAGCGGCACGACAACGTGGTCATGACGCGCACCTTCTCCAAGGTGTTCGGGCTGGCGGCGCTGCGCCTCGGCTGGGCCTATTGCCCGCCGGCCGTCGCCGACGTGCTGAACCGCATCCGCGGCCCCTTCAACGTCTCGATCCCGGCCCAGGCGGCGGGCGTGGCGGCGATGGAGGATGTGGCGCATACCGACCGCAGCCTCGCGCACAACGCCGAGTGGCTGCCCTGGCTGGCGCGCGAGCTGGCAGCGCTGGGCCTCACCGTCCATCCCTCGGTCGCCAACTTCCTGCTGGTGCAGTTCGCCTCGGTGCCGACCGCCAAAGCCGCCTACGACTTCCTGCTGAGCCAGGGCATCATCACCCGGCTGATGGGCGGCTACGGCCTGCCGGACTGCCTGCGCGTGACCATCGGCGCGGGCGACGAGTTGCAGGCGCTGGTCGACGCGCTGGCGCGGCATCTGAAGCCATGACCGCCCCCCTGTTCCGGCGCATGGCGCTGATCGGCCTCGGGCTGATCGGCTCCTCCCTCGGCCATGTCGCCAAGCGCGAGGGGCTGGCCGGGCACATCGCCGGGTCGGCGCGCTCCGCCCGCACCCGCGACAAGGCGCTGGAGATCGGCTTCGTCGACAGCGTGCATGCCGACCCGCGCGACGCGGTCGCCGGCGCCGATCTGGTCATCCTGTGCTCGCCGGTCGGCACCTATGGCGATCTTGCCGCGCAGATCGCCCCGGCGCTGGCGCCCGGCGCCTTCGTCAGCGATGTCGGCTCGGTCGAGCTGGCGGTGAT
>JBFWNZ010000036.1:0-18145 GCA_050250795.1 Alphaproteobacteria bacterium
ACCGCCTCGGTCGATCCGCGGAGATGGGATCGAGCCATGGCTTATATCGACGATCCGCAGACCCAGCGCGCCAACCTCGCTTTCATCAAGGCCTCGATGCGCGAGCCCCTGCTGTCGCGGGAGAACGAGTATGTGCTGGCCCGGAAGTGGCGCGACAGCGGCGACGAGGTGGCCCTGCACCGTCTGGTCCGAGCCTATATGCGCCTCGTCGTCAGCACGGCGACGCGCTTTCGCAATTACGGTCTGCCGATCGGCGATCTAGTTCAGGAAGGCAATATCGGCCTGATGCAGGCGGCATCGCGGTTCGATCCCGAGCGGGATGTGAGGTTTTCCACCTATGCGGCGTGGTGGATTCGCTCTGCGATGCAGGACTACATCCTTCGGAACTGGTCGATCGTCCGCACCGGTACGACTGCCGCGCAGAAATCGTTGTTCTTCAATCTGCGGCGCCTGCGGGCCCGTCTGACCGAGGAGAGCGACGGGCGTCTGAGCCAGGACGCGCGGGAGCGGATCGCGCGCGAGTTGAAGGTCGCCACGGAGGAAGTGGAGGCGATGGAAGCGCGCTTGTTCTCAAGCGATCATTCGCTCAACGCCACGCTGGGCGAGGATTCCGACGACAGCTGGCAAAACTTCCTGGCCGACACGCGGCCGACCCCGGAAGAAACCGTGGTCGAACGCCGCGAGAAGGGCACCCGGAACCGCTGGCTGGCCGAAGCCGTGGCGGAACTGACGCCGCGCGAGCAGGCGATCATCCGCCAGCGGCGCCTCACGGAAGAGGGTGCGACATTGGAAGAACTGGGTCGTGAGCTGGGCGTGAGCAAGGAGCGCGTCCGGCAGCTGGAGCATCGCGCCCTGCTCAAGCTCAAGGCCTCGATCAGCCGTCGCGCCGACAAACCGCGGCACCTGCTCGTCGATGCCTGACCTCACACCACCAGCTTGACCCGATCGCCGGCCTTTACCTCCTGCCGGGGATGAAGCCCGTTCAGCAGCCGGAACCATGCCTCGTGATGGCTGCCGACCTTCATCAGCAAAGCCAGGCTGGGAACCGTATCGCGCGCGCCCACGACCAGGGTATGCACCCGGCGGATCTGGGTTCCGGCCATTTCCAAAGCGGTGAGGCGCCGGAAACTGTAGGTGGTCTCGCGGAAGACGCGGCCCAGGCGCGCCATATCCCATAGCGGCGCCAGAAACTGGAAGCTGAAGATATCGCCCGGCGCCAAGCGGACCGCCACCACGCGGATATCCATTTGATCGGCTTCGGAGGCGATCTCGTACCAGCCGGTCGCCGCCTCCATTCCATTGATATCGAGACGTTCAAGCTCTCGCAGGATCACACCCTGAGGGGCCAGGAACTGCGCATACTGCGTCATCGGCCCTTGGAAACGCCCATCGCCCCTGTCGAAGACGATGGCCACCTTGTCCGATCCAGGTGGGACGGCCACGACCCGCCCCGGCCGTTTCGTCATGCGGAATCCCTCGGGCACGTCGAAACGAAACCCCAGCCCCCGATGCACGAAGGTACGCCCCAGGATCAGCCCCTCATCCGGATCCCCGCCGAAGGCGAGCCCTTCGACGGCATCCAGATACGCGTCGCCGTCAATCCGGCCCTGTCTGCCCAGCGTCTGTGCAATCTGGCCGGCGCGGGCGACGCGCACGGCCGCCTGCGGATGGGTCGCCATGGCATCGAAGACATCGGCATCGTCCGCCGAGCCCCCAGCCAGGACCGCCTGCAACCGGCTGTATTCGCGCAATTTAAACAGAACGGAGGCGGTCCCCGACGGTTCGTAACCGGCCTTGCTCATGTAAGCGATACCGAGTTCGTCGGCCTCGAACTCGTGTTCGCGGGAGTAGCTTCGCAGGTAATCGTCGCCGAATTGCCTGGCGGCATCGAAGCCGCCCGAACCGAGCCCGGCCAGACCGCCGAGCGTTCCCAGACCGAGCGTAAGCAGCCGGGAGAAGCTCTTCTGGCCCTCCTGCCGGCTGCGATGACGGGCGATCGTATGGCCCAGCTCGTGCCCCAGCACGCCTGCCAGCTCGGCCTCATTCGAGAGCAGCGCAATGAGCCCCCTGCAGATGTAGACATAGCCGCCGGGCAGGGCGAACGCGTTGACTTCGGGATCGTTCACCAGCGTGAAGGTGAACCTGTCCAGCGGCGCACCGCTCGCGGCCGCCACCTGCGCGCCCACGACGGCGACATAGCCGCCCAGCTGGGAGTCGCCATAGGCCCCTCCATGCCGCTCGAGCAGTTGGGGATGGAGTGTCGCGCCGAGTTGCCGCTCCTCATCCTCCGACAAGCCGTAGAACTGTGCCTGCGCCATCTCCTCGGGCAGCAACAGTCCGCCGCAAAATCCGGCGACGCAGCCACCGATAAGACCGCAGGCATGCCGTCGGGAGATGCCCGCCATCGAACGACCCATCGGCTATTCCAGCACTCGCCATTGCCGTGCCCGTTATAAGAGCATAGCCGCAATCGCTTCGCCCCGACCGGAAAAGCAGAAACCGCCGAACCCGGCGATATCGGCGATTCGGTCAGACCACCAGTTTGACCCGGTCGCCCCCACCCAGTCCCTGGCCGGGCTGCAACCCGTTCAACACCCGGAACCAGTCGAGCGCATGGCTGTCGACCTGCATGCGGGCCGCCAGCGCATCGACCGACTGTCCGGGCTCGACCCTCACCGTCCGCAGCCGCTTGGCGTGAATTCCCTCGATCTCCGCCGGGCTCAGCCGGCGGAAGCTGTAGGTCGTCTCGCGGAACACCGTGTTCATGCGGCCCGTGCCCTGCGGCGGCGCCACGAACTGGAAGCGATAGACATGCTGTTGGTTCAGGCGGATCGCCACCATGCGGATATCGGCCTGCCCGTTCTGGGTATTCGCCCGGAACCAGCCGGTGCCGGCGTCCATGCCGTTCACCTGGAGCCGCTGCAGATCGCGGACCGTCACGCCCCGCGGCGCCCAGGCGCGTGCGATATAATCCGCCATCGTGCCACGGAACCGCGCATCGCCCAGATCGAAGACGATCAGCGCGTCGCTGCGCCCGGTCGGCGTCGCCGCGACCAGATCGGGCCGGTTGATGAGATTGAAGCCCTCCGGCACCTCGAAGCGGAATCCGAGCGCCCGATGGGCGAACTCGCGGCCTCGGATGATCCCCTCGTCCGGATCGTCGCCGAAGGTCATCCCATCGACGCTGTCGAGAAACTCGTCGCGCCCGAGCCGGCCGCCCGACCCGGCCGCATTGGCCGACTGAGCGGCCCGTTCGACACGCTCCACCGTCCGGGGGTGCGTGGCCATGATGTTGTAGGCATCGACATCGTCGGGGGAGCGGCCCTCGATCTCCGCTTCCAGGCGGCTGTGCTCGCGCAGCTTCGCCAGGAACGACGCCATCGCGGCCGAGGAATATCCGGCGCGCGTGAGATAGGTCACGCCGAGCGTGTCGGCCTCGAACTCCTGATCGCGCGAATAGCTTTGCAGATAGGCGCCGGCGAGACTGCCGACCACATTGCCCAGCCCGCCTCCGACGCCCGCGGCGCTGCCCGCCAGCCCGATGCCGAGCGCGAACAGCTGGGCCAGGGTGGACTGGCTCTGCCGCTGGCTGGCATGGCGTGCCACGACGTGGCCCAGTTCATGGCCCAGCACGCCGCCCAATTCCGCCTCGTTCCCCGCCAGCGCCACCAGGCCGCGCGTGACATACACATAGCCGCCGGGGATGGCGAAGGCGTTGACGATGGGACTGTCGAGCAGCGTGAAGGTGAACTGGTCGAGCGGCGCCCCTGTGGCCACAGCGAGTTGCGCCCCGACAACCGCGACATAGCCGCCCATTCTCGGGTCGTCGTAGACGCCGCCGAACTCCTCGATGATCTTTGGATGCTCTTCCGCCCCGATCTTGCGCTCCTGCTCCGGAGACAGGCCGAACAGCTGTGCCGGCGCCAGTCGCGGCGACAGCATCAGTCCGCCGCAGAAGCCGCCGAGAAGGCCGCAGGCATGGCGGCGCGTGATCCGGGAAGGGGGTTGGCTCATCGTTTCTTCCGTTCGCTCTTCGTTGCCGGTTCCGGTGCCGGGTCCAGCATCTCGATCTGTTCCGGATGCGTCACCTCGATCAACGGGCCGTTAAAGGATGAAACCCATCCACGCACCCGAATCCGTCGGTTTTCGTATCCCGCAAGGTCGATTCCCGCCTTCTCGAACAAGCGGCGGGCCGTTGCGTTCGCCGAAACCGTGAAATCGCTGCGCCAATCCTCGCCGAAATTCAGATAGGTGAGGCTGCGGGGCCGCGCAACCTGACGCACCCGGCCCTCGACCAGATGATAACCTTCCCCGGCAGCCCCGACATCCTCGGCGGTCCGCACCCGATAGAACGGATGCGACCAGATCCCGCGACCCGCCGCCCGCGCCTCCGCTTCCAATGCAAGCATCTCCGCGACCGCGGCCCGGTTGTCGGAAAAGCTGTAGACCCGCGCCATGCCCCGGGCGAGCATCGCGCCCTGGATCCAGATGCCTTCGGCGTCGTGCAGATGCGCCAGCACCCGGCCATGCCGGTCGCGGCGCAGCCCGCCGTAAGAAAGACGCAGGCGGCGGTTCAGAGCCAGCGCCGCCAGCGCATCCTTCGCCGCGTCCGCCAACGGCCAAGCCTCGAAGCCCGGCCGGCCCAGCGGAAGCTTCGGCGCCTGCAATCCGACCAGCCGCACCTGCCGCCCGTCCTCAAGCCGCAGCGTGTCGCCATCGACGATCTCGACCGCCACGGCCTCCTCTCCCGGCACGAGCCCCGAAGGATCGAGACGCGGCCGGTCGTCGGCAAGCGCCGCGAGGGGCGCCAGAAGACAGGCCAGCAGGGTCAGCAGCATCCGCATGGCACGCAGCCTACACCGGCCGGACAGGGGCTGCGATGTGCCCTTTGCAGCCGCCGCCCTGCCGCCTAGAGTGGCAATGCGCATGGAGACGTCTTAATGGACCGGCATCAGACGGCGGCGGACCGCCAGGATTTGTACCCCGAGATCGAGCCTTTCCAGACCGGGCGGCTGGCCGTGGACGACCTGCACAGCCTTTACTGGGAGCAATCGGGCAATCCGGATGGCGCGCCGGTCGTGTTCCTGCATGGCGGGCCGGGCGCCGGAGCGACCCCGGCGCATCGCCGCTTCTTCGATCCGCGCCATTACCGCATCGTGGTCTTCGATCAGCGCGGCGCCGGCCGTTCGACGCCGCTGGGCGAGGTATCGCGCAACACGACGGACCTGCTGGTCGACGACATCGAAACCCTGCGCCGCCATCTGGGCATCGAGGCCTGGCTGGTCTTCGGCGGTTCCTGGGGCTCGAGCCTCGCGCTGGCCTATGCCGAGGCGCATCCCGCGCGCTGCCGAGGCCTCATCCTGCGCGGCATCTTCCTGTGCCGGCGGCAGGAGGTGGACTGGTTCATGACCGGCATGCGCACCGTCTTTCCAGAGGCGTGGCAGGCCTTCGCTGGACATCTGCCCGAGGCCGAACGCGGCGACCTGCTTGCCTCCTATCATCGCAGGCTGACCGACCCGGATCCCGCCATTCACATGCCCGCGGCGCGTGCCTGGAGCCGCTATGAAGGCGCCTGCTCCACCCTGCGGCCCAGCGGCGAGACGGCGGCGCATTTCGCCGATCCCCGCACGGCCCTCGGCCTGGCACGGCTGGAGGCGCATTACTTCGTGAACGATCTGTTCATGGCGGAAGGCGCGCTGCTCGCCAACGCCCACCGCCTGGCCGGCATTCCCGGCTGCATCGTCCAGGGGCGCTACGACATCGTCTGCCCGATCGTCTCGGCCGACGCGCTCGCCCGCGCCTGGCCCGATGCGGAATACCGGATCATCCCCGACGCCGGGCATTCGGCCATGGAGCCGGGGATCCGCGCGGCGCTGGTTGCGGCCACGGAACGATTCAAGCAGTTCGGGTGACGCCGGCCCAAGTTGCGGCTTGCCGCCGGATGCCGTCGGCGTATGATGCCGCCGGGGTTTGAGGGGGAGCGAGCCGTGCCGATTCGTCAGCTTCTGGGCGCCGCGCTGGTCGCAGCATCGTTGGTCGCCGCCGTACCGGCACGCGCCGAAGGGGATCCGGACTTCCTGACGATCGGCGCCGGTGCCACCGGCGTCGTCGCGGATCGCGAGCAGGGCGGCATCTTCCACTTCGAGTACCGCTCGGATTACGAAATCTGGAAGATCAGGCCCTTCGTCGGCGCCTTTGCGACGACCGACGCCTCGCTCTATGCCTATTTCGGATTGGGCCTCGATATCTTTCTCGGCAATCGCGTGGTCATGACGCCGTCGACCGCGGTCGGTGCGTACGAGCAAGGCGATGGCGAGGACCTCGGACATATCATCGAGTTCCGCTCCGGCGTCGAAATCGCCTATCGCTTCGACGACCGGTCGCGGCTGGGCATCGGCCTGCATCACCTATCCAATGCCGGGATTGGCGACCGCAATCCGGGGATCGAGAACCTGATCCTGACCTATTCGATGCCGGTCGGGCGCTTGTTCTCCAAGGACACCCAGAAGCCGTAAGATTCGCATTCCGGAGTCGCCTCGGCCGGGAGTATCGTCTCCCGCCGTGCCGTCGAACCGGAGCCCCGCCATGACCCGCATGCTGCCCGCCGCCGTGATCGTCGCGCTGGGCGGGCTGCCGGCATTCGCCGTCGATGTGGTCAACAAGGACAACCGGACCCACGAACTCTCGGTGATGACGGAAGGCGGCGTACGCAAGGTGGTCATCAAGGCCGGCGCCACCTTGTCGGATATCTGCGATGCCTGCCAGATCATGCTGCCCAACGATTCGATCGAGGCGAGCGGCGATCAGGTGGTGATCATCCAGGCCAACGCCTTTCTTCCCATGCGCTAGGCCGGACGTATGGCGCGGCCATTCGGGCGCGGGCCGATGGGCCGCGCCCTTTCTTTTTGCGCCGTTGGCCGCATCCCCCGGCGACTGCTATAACCCGCGCGGTCGGCGCCCGTAGCTCAGCAGGATAGAGCACAGGATTCCTAATCCTGGGGTCGCAGGTTCAAGTCCTGCCGGGCGCGCCACTTCTTCAGCCTGTCAGATATCGGGAACGACCAGCCTTGTGCGTCCGGGCAACCTTCCCCTCTCGAACCCATCGTTCCACAATCGAACCAAGCTTATGGAGCGTCGGCAATGGCTGACCGGGTGAATGCCGAACGGATCGTCGCACGCTTGTCCTGGGGACGGCGGATCGCCTATGCCGCGATCAGCATTGCGGCCGGCATCGCGCTCTTCCTGCTGATGGCGGAGATCGCCTGCCGCATCCTGCCGGTCAACGACGGCTTGCGGGCCCAGCCGGTCAACGCGGAGAATCCCGTCTTCCGCTTCGAGGCCGACCGCATTTCCACATGGTCGAAGGGCTGGAACTTCTCGATCGTGAACACGGTCCGGGTCAACAATGACGGCTTCGTCAACGACAACGACTACGATCCCGCCGATCGGCGCCCCCTTCTCGCCGTTATCGGCGACAGCTACATCGAAGCGGCGATGGTGCATTTCCCCGAGACGGTTCAAGGCCGCCTCGCAACCGTGCTGGGGAACCGCGGCCGGGTCTACAGCTTCGCCGCCTCCGGCGCCGGCCTGTCGCAGCATCTCGCCTGGGCCGCCTATGCGCGCGACAAGTACCGTCCGCAGGCCTTTGTGTTCCTGAACATCAGCAACGATTTCTCGGAATCCCTGTACGACCGCGAACAGAGCCCCGGATTCCATCATTTCGAGCGGATGCCCGACGGCACGTCGCAACTGCGGCGCGTCGATTACGAGCCGAGCCGAGCCCGCAGCCTGCTCCGCCACTCGGCCCTCGCGATGTATCTGATCACCAATGTGAAGATTCAGCAGATCCTGGATTTCGACGTGCAGAATCTGGGCAGCAACGACCGGCGCTGGGTCGCCAATATCGACCGCTCGGCCACCGACCGGGAATACGACGATTACCGCTGGGCTGTTCGCACCTATCTCGACCGGCTGCCGGCGGCGACCGGGTTGCCGCCGGACAGGATCATCATCGCCTCCGATGCCCTGCGTACCGCGATCTATCAACCGGCGGACCGGGACGACCTGTTCGACAGCGTCTGGGGCCGCATGCGCCTCTACATGGCGGCCGAGGCACGGGCGCGCGGCTTCACGGTGATCGACCTGCAGCCATCCTTCGAGGCGGCCTATGCCCGCGATGGTCGGCGCTTCGAGTTCCCGACCGACAGCCATTGGAACGGCCACGGGCACGAGATGCTGGCGCAGGCGGTGATGGAGACCGAACCGTTCAAGGCGATATTCGGCGCCGCCGCACCCCGCTGACCCGGCGTCACGCGCCCTCGGTCTGGATGTGCAGAACCCGGCCGCAATGCTTGCAATGGACGGCGTCGGCATCGTGGACCAGAAGCCCGCAATCCGGGCATTCGAACTCCACCTTCTCCGGCCGGAAGATCGCCTGGAGCAGGCGCAGGAACAGCCCCACGCCCACGACCATGATCACGACGGCCAGCAACCGCCCGGCGGGGCCCAGCAAGGTGACATCGCCGAATCCGGTCGTCGTCAGGGTGGTGATGGTGAAATAGAGGGCGTCGACGTAGCTGGCGATCTGCGGGTTGATGTCGTGCTGCGTCACATAGACGGCCGAAGTCACCAGGAAAATGAAGACGCCGAGATTGACCGTGCGCTGGATCACGCTCTCATGGCTGCGGAACCAGGCCGAATCGCGGCGCAGGTCGCGCAGCAGGTGATAGGACCGCAACAGCCGCAGCGACCGCGCGATCCGCAGAAAGGCCAGATTGTCCAGGAAGGCCGGCAGCAGCAGCGAACCGATGACGAGAATATCGGCAGCGTTGCTCCAGCTGAGCAACGCGCGACGGCCCGGCTCGGCATAGAGACGGCAGGCCAGTTCCAGCAGCAGCAGCGACGCGAATCCGACATCCAGCGGAACGATCCACCATGCATCCTCGGCCACCGAGGACAGCAGGAACATCCCGATCGTCAGGATGTCGAACAGCATCATGCCGTAGCGGAAACGCCGGGCCCGCCGGTCGCGCCCGAAATACAGCGCCTGCAATCGCGCGCGAAGGGTCTCGTTGGGGTCAGGCAAGGCGGGCAGTCCTAGCGCGGCGTGCAGGACAGATGGGCGTAGTAGGCCGCATAGGCCCGCAAGATCGTATCGGGATCGCTGTCGAACATAATCTCGGAAAGGCGGTGATAGCGTTCATGCGGCGCTTCGGGTGTCTGTATCGCGCCGGCGAGGCCACGAATCGTTCGATAAAGATAGGTCTCGGACTGGGCGGAAATATAGGGGGTATCGCGCCACGGATTGGTCCGCTTGCCGCCGTGACAGACCTCGCATCTGTCCACCCCCGCCGGTGCCGCCCCCGGCGGCGGCGAGACCGTCGGCGCCGGGCCGCAGGACAGCAGCGAGTAATGCCGGGCGATATCCTGCATCTGGTCCGGCGTCATCTCGCGCGACAGTCGCGACATGACCGGATGGGCGCGCGTGGTCACGGGCACACGGTCGGGACCCGCGATGTAGGTCTGCCGGAAGACGGATATCTGCCGGAGCAGATAGTCGTATTTCTGACCGGCCAAGCTCGGAATCGCAGGGTCGGACGAGATGCCCGCAGCGCCGTGACATTGCGGGCAGCCCAGCTGAGCAACCAGTTCCTCGGTTTCGGACCGTCCCGCGGCAAAGCTTGCCTGCGCGATCGACAGAAGCCCGGCGATTGCGAGAACGCCATACACGGCGTTTCGGCGCCCGTTCCAAATCCGCGTCACGGCATTCCATCCAAGGGCAAGGCATCGTCACCCGCTTAGGAATGATCCTAATTCGCCTTTGTCGATGCGGCCACGCCGATCGCCCCGGAAGCGGCCAATGCGTCAATCTGCGCAGAATCATACGCCAGCAAATCCCGCAATACCGCCCGTGTATCCTGGCCGACGGCCGGGGCCGGCGTCGCCACGATGCCGGGCGTGCGCGACAGCTTGAAGGGCGAACCGAGCAGTTCGATCGGCCCCGCGCCCGGATGGTCCATCGCCACCAGCATGGCGCGCTCGCGGGTCAGCGGATGCTCGGCGATCTCGGCCATGCCCTGCACCGGCGCCGCCGGCACGCCGGCCGCGATGCAGGCTGCGACCGCCGCCGCCACGCCCTGCGTTTCCGCCCAGGCCTGGATGCGGGCATCCAGCGCCGCTTCCTGGCTTTTCGCCGTCTCCGGGGTCAGCCCGGCCGCGAGATCGGCCGCGCCGGCAAGGCGCAGCAGCGCTTGAAGCTCGGGTCCGGTCTCGACCTCGACCACCAGCAACCCGTCGGCGGCCCGATAGAGATTCTGCGGCGCCAGCGCGATATGCCGGCTGCCATCCGGTCCGGCTGCCCCGCCGGCACCCAGCGCACCCCAGACCGGCGCCGTCATCCAGCCCATGACGTCATGCATCGAGATGTCGATGCGCTGGCCGCGCCCGGTGCGCCGCTTGTGCAGCAGCGCGCCCAGGATCGCCATCACCGAGGCCGTGGCCCCCATCGCATCCGCCGCCGACAGGCCGCATTTCGTCGGCGGGCCGCCGGGCTGCCCGGTCAGGCTCATGACCCCGCCCATGCCCTGGATCACCGTGTCCAGCGCCCGCAATTCGCGCTGCGGCCCGGTCTGCCCGAAACCGGTGCAGGAACAGTAGATCAGCCCCGGATTGACGGCGCGCAGGGCCGTCTCGCCGAAACCCCATTTCTCCATCGTGCCGAAGGCGAAGTTCTCGATCAGGACATCGACCTTGGCCGCCAGGTCGTACAGGACCGTCCGCCCCGCCTCGGTGCCGGTGTCGAGCGCCACGCCGCGCTTGTTGTAGTTGTGGACGTAGTAGATGTAGCTGTTGCCCGCGACCTTGTAGGCCAGCGCCCGCACCAGCTCTCCGCGCAGCGGCTCGACCTTGATCACCTCGGCGCCCAGATTGGACAGGAACCGGGCGCAGAGCGGCCCGGTGGTGTAGGCGCCCATTTCCAGCACGCGTACGCCCGCCAGCGGGCCATTCATCGCGTCGGCCATCACGCGGCCTCCGCCGGGCTATGCAGCAGGCCGGCACGCGCCAGCCCGTCGATCCATGCGGCGTCGCCGCCGCACCAGTCGCGCAGCCTGTCCGCGCCGCCCTCGCCCAGCAGCGGTGCCCGGCCGCCAAGGCGGCCCGGCGTCTCGCTCATCTTGAAGATCGAGCCGGTCGCCCGGTATGCGCCCTGCGGGTGGTCGACGGTCGCAACCATGCCGCGGCCGAGGAACTGCGGGTCGTCGAACAGGTCGGGGACCTGGTTGATCGGGCCGACCGGAATGTTCTGGCCCGCCAGCAGCCGCACCGCCTCGGCCACCGGCTTGTCGGCGACGAACGCGCTGACCAGGGCGTCCACCTCGGCACGGATTTCCGGCTGCGTGCGTTCGTCCGCCCCCTTGTAGCGCGGCGAGTCGATCAGGTCGGCGCGCCCGGCCAGCCGCAGGAAGGCGTGCCATTGCCGGTCGTCGACCGTGCAGATGATGACCCAGCCATCCTTGGCGGCATAGGTGTCCCAGGGAGCGGAGACGGTATGCTTGTTGCCCTGCGGCTTCGGCGCCGCGCCCGAGATGAAATAGCCGGGAATAAAGGTGTAGAGATAGGAGACCATCGCGTCGTAGAGCGCGGTGTCGATGGACTGCCCCAGACCCGAGGCTTCGCGCTCATAGAGTGCGGCCAGGATCGCGCCGCCGCCGGTCAGCGCGCCGGAATAGGCGGCCAGCGGCGTGCCCAGCCGGTGCGGCAGGGTGTCGGGCTGCCCGGTGGTGGCGATCACACCGGCGGCGGCCTGCGCCACCAGATCGCCGCCGCGCTGCCCGGCCATCGACCCCGTCGCGCCGAAGGCGGAGAAACTGCAGGCGACGAGGCGCGGATTGAGCCGCGCGCGCCGTGCTTCGCCGATATCCAGTCCGTAATCGGCGAGAAACCCGGTTTCCGCGACCACGACATCGGCACCGGCCAGCAGCCGGTCCACAATCGCCGGCGCCTGCGGACGATCCAGGGAGAGCGCGAGGCTGGACTTGCCGGTCGCGAGGTTCAGGAACGCGGCGCTGTCGGCACCGGCACGCTGCGGCGGCCAGCGCCGCAGCCGGTCTCCCGATACCGGCTCCAGCTTGCAGACATCGGCGCCCAGTTCGGACAGCATCCGGCCGCAGATCGCACCGGCGCTCCAGCCCTCCGCGAGTTCGAGCACGCGGATGCCATCGAGGCAGCTTTGCATTGTCGTTTCCTCCGCCCGCATTAAGCGGCGGGCCCGACATCGCGATCAAGCCCGTATCGCACCCCTCTTCCGCGCGTGCCGCAAATCCCGCTACAGTCCTGCCATGCTCGACCTGTCTCTCGCCTGCGGCGTCTACGACCGCACCCGCGCCCTCCACGAAGGCCGCGTGGCCGTGGAAGGATGCCGCCTGACCTTCCCCTCGTTTCCGATCGAGGAGATGTTCACCCGCGCCTTCCGCGACCTCGAATTCGACGTGACCGAGCTGTCGCTGTCGAACTACATGCGGCAGGTGGCGGCGGGCACCAACCATTACAGCGCGCTGCCGATCTTCACCTCGCGCAGCTTCCGCCATTCCGCCTTCTACATCCGTACCGACCGCGGCATCGAGAAGCCGGAGGACCTGAAAGGCCGGCTGCTGGGCGTGCGCGAATACACCAACACGGCCGCCCTGGTCGCGCGCGGCATCCTGTCCGACGAATACGGGGTACGGGCCCAGGATGTACGCTGGCTGGTCGGCGATGTGGACGAGGTGGAGCGCGACACGATCCCGGTGCCGGAGCTGCCGGAGGGGTTCGCGGTGACCGCGGCGGCGCCGGGGCAGCTGCTGAACCGCATGCTGGCCGCGGGCGAGATCGACGGGCTGCTCGCCTACAAGGCGCCGGACTGCTTCCTGGAAGGCCATCCGCAGGTGCGGCGCCTGTTCCTCGACTGGGTGGCCGCCGAGCAGGCCTACTACCGCAAGACCGGCATCTTCCCGATCATGCATCCCGTCGGCGCGCGCAAGGCGCTGCTGGACGCGCACCCCTGGCTGGCCGGCGCCCTGTTCGCCGCCTTCGGCAAGGCCAAGGCGCTGGCCTACAAGGACATGGCGAACCAGCAGGCGCTGAAGACCTCGCTGCCCTGGCTGGTCGGGGAGTGGGAGCGGACGGTGGCCCTGATGGGGGCGAATTTCTGGACCTACGGGCTGGAGGCGAACCGCGCCGGCCTGGAGAACCTGACCCGCTATGCGGTGGAGCAGGGGATGATGACGCGCCAGCTGCGGCCCGAGGAGCTGTTCCACCCCTCCAGCCACGCCCTGGCGGAAGCCTAGCCGGCTTCCTCGGCAAGCCGGGCGGCCACCGCCGGGTCGGGCGGCGGCGGCGACAGGTCCAGCCCCTTCGACAGCGTCTGCGACACGGTCTCCAGCACCGCGATGCGGGCGAATTTCTTGTCCTCGGCGGGCACCGGCGTCCAGGGCGCGTTGACGGTCGAGGTCTCGGCGAACATCCGGTCGATGGCGGTCTCGTAATCCGCCCGACGGGCGCGGTTGCGGAAATCCTCCTCGGTCAGCTTCCAGCGCTTCAGCGGATCGGCGAAGCGCGCCCGGAAGCGCTTCAACTGCTCCTCCGGGCTGACATGCAGGAACAGCTTGACCAGCCTGACGCCGTCATCGGTGAGCATCCGCTCGAAGCTGCGGATTTCGCCATAGGCGCGCTCCCAGTCCGCGGCGGGAATCAGGCTCTCGACCCGCTCCACCAGCACCCGGCCGTACCACGAGCGGTCGAAGATCGCGATGGTCCCCGGCTGCGGCAGGCGCTGCCAGAAGCGATGCAGGAAATGATGGCCCAGCTCGGCCGGATCGGGGGCGCCGATCGGCCAGACCTTGCAGGCCCGCGGGTCCAGATCGGCGGTGAGACGCCGGATGGCGCCGCCCTTGCCGGCCGCGTCCCATCCCTCCAGCACCACCACGCCGCGGATACCGGCGCGCCTCACGCCGAGTTGCATCGCACGCAGCGCGCCTTCCAGGCGGTCGAGTCGCGATTTGTAGGCGGCCTTGCCGAGCGCCGCATCCAGATCGACCCCGGACAGGCGCGGCCCGGCTTTCGACCTGGCTTTCGGCGGCGCCGTCATGTCCGTGCGGTCAGAAATCGACACACCGGCCGGACTTTTCCCAGTCGCCGTAGCGCGTCGGCTCCAGCCCCTGCGGTCCGCCGATCTCGGGCTCGATCTCGCCCTTGGCGACGGCCTGCTCGCGCCAGCGGCGACCGGCCTCGTTGGCCTTCTCCTCGGCCAGACGGCGGGGGTCGGCCCCGCGCATCGCGAGATCCTCATAGCTGCCCGGGGCAGGGGACGACGGCGGTGCGGAAGGCGCCTCTGGCGCGGCAGGGGTTGCCGGTTCGCGCCCCAGCTTGCGCAGAATCGTGTCGAGAACATTGGCCATGTCCTGGATATGCCCCGAATTCCACCGCTTGCCAAGGCCGCGACGATCTTGACGCGGCGCGCCGGTCCCCCGATTTATCCGGAGACGCAATCTTGGAAGGACGCCGACGACCGTGAGCTACACGCGCACCGCCCTGTTGATGGCCGGAATGACGGGCCTGTTCGCCGCCTGCGGCTGGTTCCTGGGCGGCCAGGGCGGCATGATGATCGCCTTCCTGATCGCGGCGGGCATGAACTTCTTCGCCTATTGGAACGCCGACAAGATGGTGCTGCGCATGCATGGCGCGCAGCCGGTCAGCAAGGCCCAGGCGCCGGCGCTCTATGGCATCGTGGAGCAGCTCGCGCATCGTGCCGGCATGCCGATGCCCAAGGTCTATATCGTCGAATCCGACCAGCCCAACGCGTTCGCGACCGGCCGCAATCCCGAGAACGCCGCAGTCGCCGCCACGACCGGCCTGCTGCGCCATCTGAGCCAGGAGGAAATCGCCGGCGTGATGGCGCATGAGCTGGCGCATATCAAGAACCGCGACACGCTGATCATGACGATCACGGCGACCATCGCCGGCGCGATCTCGATGCTGGCCAATTTCGCGCTGTTCTTCGGCGGCAACAGCGACAGCCGCAACAATCCGCTGGGCATCGTCGGTGTGATCCTGGTGATGATCCTGGCGCCGATGGCGGCGATGCTGGTGCAGATGGCGATCAGCCGGACGCGCGAATACGAAGCCGACCGGATCGGAGCCGAGATTTCCGGCCGACCGCTCTGGCTCACCAGCGCGCTCGACAAGCTGCAGCGCGGCGCGGCGGTCATCGACAATCCGACGGCCGAGGCCAACCCGGCCAGCGCGCATGTGTTCATCGTGAACCCGCTGCACGCGAACAGCGTGGACAGCCTGTTCTCGACCCATCCGAAGACCGAGAACCGTATCCGCCGCCTGCGCGAGCTGGCCGGCGACGCCGGTCCCTGGGGCTGAGATCGTCCGCGTGAACAATCAGACCGGCGCCCGCGGGGTCGCCTTCGATCTGTTGCAGGCCGTGCTGCGGCGGCATCGGCCGCTTGACGAGGCCCTGTCCGACCATCCGGAAATTGGCGGGCTTGAGGCTCGCGACCGTGCCTTCGCACGACTTCTGGTCGCGACCGCGCTGCGCCGGCTGGGCAGTATCGATGCCCTGATCGACGCCCGACTGCGCACCCCCCTGCCGCGCCAGGCGATGCCCGTCCGCGACGCGCTGCGATTGGGCGTTGCGCAGCTGGTCTTTCTGGGCACGCCGCCGCATGCCGCGGTCGACACGACGGTGGCGCAGGTCGGCGCGCTCGGATTCGAGAAGCTGAAAGGGCTCGCCAACGCCGTCCTGCGCCGCATCGCCGGCCAGGGCCGCGACGGTTCGGACGGCGACCCGGAACGGGACACGCCGGACTGGCTGTGGCAGGGCTGGGTCGACGCCTACGGGCCGGCGACGGCCGCCGGGATCGCCGCCGCGCATCGCCGCGAACCGCCGCTCGACCTGACCGTCCGCACCGATCCGGCCGGCTGGGCCGAAAAACTGGGCGCACAGCTGCTGCCCACGGGCAGCCTGCGGCTTGCCCAGGCGGGCGACCCGACCGCCCTGCCGGGCTATGCGGAGGGTGCCTGGTGGGTCCAGGATGCCGCCGCCGCCCTGCCGGCCCGGCTGCTCGGTCCGATCGCCGGCCGGCCCGTGATCGATCTCTGCGCCGCGCCCGGCGGAAAGACCGCCCAACTGGCCGCGGCAGGGGCGCAGGTCACGGCCGTCGACCGCAGCGCCCGGCGGATGGCCACGCTGCAGGCGAATCTCGTCCGGCTGGGCCTGGGCGCCGAGACCGTCGTTGCCGACGCCGCCGAATGGCGGCCGGCGGAGCCGGCGGCAGCATTGCTGCTGGATGCGCCATGCAGCGCGACCGGCACGATCCGCCGGCATCCCGACATCGCCTATCTGAAACGGCGCGGCGACATGCCCCGTATCCTGGAAACCCAGGACCGGCTGCTGGCCGCGGCGGCGGAGATGCTGCGGCCCGGCGGCGTGCTGGTCTATGCCGTCTGCTCGCTGGAACCGGCGGAAGGGCCGGACCGGATCGCGGCCTTTCTGGCCGGCGGCGCCCCCTTCGTCCGCGACCCTGTCCGACCCGAGGAAGCGCCGGCCCTGGAGGAGGCGCTGGACGGAAATGGCGGCCTGCGCACCCTGCCTTGCCACTGGCAGGCGCAAGGCGGGCTCGACGGGTTCTACATCGCCCGCCTGCGCCGGCGGCCCTGACCCGCAACTCGGGCTTTACCGGCCAGGGCCGACAGGATACGACATCGGCGCGGGCAGAAGGAAAACGGGGTTGGGCGCCAGACGCGACACGCATGAGGACTTCTCGCGCGACGAGACGGTCACGGGATCGTCCGATCGCGGCTTCGGGATCGTCTTCGCCGTCGTCTTCACCATCGTCGGGTTATGGCCGCTGACCGGCGACCGCGACCCGCGCTGGTGGTCCGTCGCCCTCGCCGCCGCGTTCCTGCTGGCCGCGCTGCTGCGCCCCGGCGTTCTGGCGCCGCTCAACCGGCTCTGGACGCGGTTCGGCCTGCTGCTGCACAAGATCGTCAATCCGCTGGTGATGGGCCTGATGTTCTTCGTGGTCATCACGCCCATGGGCATCGTCATGCGGATGGCGGGAAAGGATCCGATGCGGCTGCGGCGCGACGGCGCGGCGTCGACCTATTGGATCGCACGCGAGCCGCCGGGCCCCGAGCCGCAAAGCATGAAGAACCAATTCTAAGGACCGACCGCCATGTCGTTTCTCGCCGAGCTGTGGATGTTCATGCGGGTGCGCAAGAAGTTCTGGATGATTCCGATCCTGGTGATGATGGTCGTGTTCGGCGGCCTGATCGTGCTCACGAAGGGTAGCGCCATCGCGCCCTTCATCTACACGATCTTCTAGGCGCCGATGCGCGTCCTCGGCATCTCCGCCTTCTATCACGACAGCGCCGCCGCCCTGGTGGAGGACGGCCGCATCGTCGCGGCCGCGCAGGAGGAGCGCTTCACCCGCAGGAAACACGATGCGGGTTTCCCCGCCCACGCCCTCGAATACTGCCTGGAAGCGGCGGGCGTCGGTCTCGACTCCGTGGATTACGTTGCTTTCTACGACAAGCCGTTCCTGAAATTCGAACGGCTGATGGAGACCTATCTGGCCTTCGCGCCGCGCGGCTTCCGCAGCTTCGCGATGGCGGTGCCGGTCTGGCTCAAGGAAAAGCTGTTCCAGAAGGACCTGCTGCGCAAGCAGCTGGCCGCATATGCGCCGGATTTCGACTGGCGCAACAAGCTGCTGTTCGCCGAGCACCACCAGTCGCACGCGGCCAGCGCCTTCTTCCCATCGCCCTTCGACGAGGCCGTGGTGCTGACCATGGACGGGGTCGGCGAATGGGCCACCACCTCGGTCGGCATCGGGCGCGGCAACAGCCTGGAGATGATGCGCGAGATTCACTTCCCGCACTCGCTCGGCCTGCTCTATTCCGCCTTCACCTATTACACCGGGTTCAAGGTCAATTCCGGCGAGTACAAGGTGATGGGCCTCGCCCCCTATGGCGAACCGCGCTTCAAATCGCTGATCCTCGACAATCTGATCGACGTGAAGGCGGACGGCTCCTTCCGTCTGGACATGTCGTATTTCGACTACTGCACCGGCCTCACCATGACCAATGCGCGCTTCGACGC
>JBFWNZ010000037.1:0-18112 GCA_050250795.1 Alphaproteobacteria bacterium
GAAACCCTTGAGGGGGCGGCTCCTGTCCTTCATAGGGCGAGCCGATGATATCGCCCGCAATCGCGCCGATCACCGCGCGGTTCCGCCGACACAGGCTTCGCCGAACTCCGCCAGTCGCATCCCCTCGGAACTGGGAATGACCGGCCCGCTGTTCCGTCCGGATAACGTCGTTTCGAAGACTGTGGGTTTCGTTGTCGCAGGCAGCAGTTCCACGGTCCACGGAAAGGTGATCATCTTTATCACGATAGCGTTCGGCGCCGGCTGTTCCTCGGTAAACTGCACGACGCGTAGGCACTCCCGATCCTCGAATCCGTCCACCGACACCGAGAACCCGCCACTGGATCGGAAGCCCAGGAAGACGGCAACACCCATCCTTCCGGCCGGCAATGGGTATGGCGGTGTCTGTCCGACCGCGGTCCATATGGCGGCCCATTCGATGTCCGTTCGTGCAACCCTTACGGCGGGATCCGGCTGACTGGAATGCTGTCCCGACCAGGATTGGACCGTGACGGCATGAGCCGGAATGGTCACCGAAAAGCAGAGCAGCAGCGCAATCAGCCGAGAGTAGAATATCGACATGTCTGTCGTGTGTCCCAAAGGCGTCGGTGGCAATCGGGAGTTCTGCCCATGTCCCGTATGGACGGACATGGCGCCGATTTCCGGCCGGTCGACTTTCGTCTGCGGACGGTCGGGTCCGCTTGTTCTTGCCAGGCCGACGCGTCAGGAAAGTCCTTGGTGCGGGAAACGCCGATTTGTGTCCGTCCAATGACGTCGAACGATCCGACCGGAACGCCCCCAGGTGCGATGAGCGACCCGCTGTTTACCGATCTTCTCGATCCGCCCGATCCCGGGCGTATTGCAGAACTGCTGTCCAAGGTTTCCCTGGAGACCATCTCTGTCGCATTGGCGGGCGGCCAGAGGAGCGAGGCAGAAAGCCTTTTGGGATGGATCAATCGGAAGGCCGGCGGGCTTATTCGTGACGAGATGCATATGCGGGGCCGCCCCGACGCCGCCCAGGTCGAACGATGCCGCGCCGAGATCGTTGCGGCCATGCAACCCACGAAGCCGAGGCGCGGACGCTGGAGCGGTCCCTTTGCCGCGACCCTGAAGCGTATCTGGACTCTCTATGGAGCCGAGGGCGTTGCGAAAGCCAACGACGATCTGGCGCTTCGCCAGCTACGCTGGGCCATGCGAGATTTGAAGGGGCGCCCGCCGGAGGAGTTTCTCGTCCGATTGTTGGTCGATGACATCGCCGAGATGATGGCAAAGGCGACGCAGGCGGCCGAGGACCTGGAACTGGTCGCGGGATTGCCCGATCTCCCGGTGTGGAGAATCGAGACAGTCCTGCGGGAAGATCGCTTTTCGGGCAATGAATACGATGTGGATATCGAGTGCGATGGCCTGTTCGATCTGAGCGAACTTCGGGAACGCGCGCGAAGCTCGGGCTCGATGGGTTCATCCGGATAGTTTCATCAATCCCATATGTTTGGCCTTTTTCATCCGGTGGGGTCGCAAACCCGGAAAGACGGGTCACCGTAGATTGACGACCGATATGTAGACGTGGATGCCCTGGAGCGTACGCAGCGCCAGATGGGTCGGCGAAATGGGCTGTTCCAGCGCCTCGCGCTCCAACCGTTGGATGGCAAGATTTACGTCGCCGCCAGCAGCACGCAGAGCCTCCTCAGCGCGTTGATTGCGGGCCACGACTGTGGCCAGTGTGGACGGTTCGTCTGGGCGGGAGATTCGTTCGGGGACGAAATTGCCGGCAAGAGAAGCCCGGTCTATGGCGTCTTTCGGCAGGAAGAACCGGTCGAGGTCCGCTTGCGACGGCGCCCGGGGCGACGCCCCGACGAGTTCCGCGGCATAGCGCATCCCGGTCAGATAACTCGCTGCCTGCTCCACATCGTATTGCGGCGCGGCGGAATTCTGGGCGAGGCGGTACAGGATGCGCTCTCCGTTACGCAGGTCGCCCACACTGCTGTCCAAGGCGTCGAAAACCAATTTTGCGACGTCGGCGCCGAGGCGCATGACCTCTTTACGCGGAATCGCCGATACGCGGATCGTCAGCGGTGCGGGCGGTTCCTTGATCACGAGGCCCTTCTGACGGGGCGTTCCGGTACCGCGATTCGGGTCGTACACCCCCTCTTGCAAAGCACAGCCATAGGCGTTGACGGTTCCGCCAGGGGAAGGCGGAGATATCTGGGTGAGGGTCCATGCCTGCCGGCATTCCGCCCACAGATCCTGGCGGCGCATCTCGTAGCGCGCGCGCTCCTGATCGTAGCGTTCCCACTCGCTTTCCAAATCGTCACGCCAAGTCTTGCACGTTGCCATCTTCGCGCTGTCGCTGGTCTTGACCAGGCTGCATTCCGCGTGCTGGGTACGGATGGAATCTTCCAGCGCCGCAGCCCGCGTGTTGAGGGCCTGCCCGGACAGCCAGAGAGATTTGAACGTGTCTCCGGTGCCGTCCGGAATGTCCAGGTTCGGGCGTTCGATCAATTCGTTCGCGGATGCAGGACAAAGCAGGAGAGCAGATGTCGCGACGAGCAGAACGGCCTTGGAAAATCCTGCGTTCATGAGCCTTCTCCCGAACTGGGGCGCATGACCGTCTCGTACAGCGCCTCGTAGCGATCCAATGCGAAATGAAGGAGCCAAAGATAGTCCATGCCGATTTCGGCGAGGCGGAGCGGAATTTTGTCGGCCAAGTCGTAGCGTTGCTCCAGCGCCTCGAATTCCCTCGCGAACGGTGAACGATGTCCGCCAATCGCCAGCGCGCGCCCGGCCGGCAGTTCGATCGTTCGGTAAAGAAGGTCGGCGCTCCAATCGAGAGCCGGCACCTCGTTATTGCCGCCTTCGCGCGGGGGTACATTGTCCAGGATGGATTTGTCGAATGGCCAGCCGCCGTTCGATCCGCGTTCCGTCGGTAAAGGCCTGGGGCCGAAAAGATGCGGCGGCAGCGGGCACAGGTAATCCGTTTGTGTCCCATCGAGCCACTCGTTCCCGGTATCCCACCAGTCGTCGCGCGTGTAGGGCCAGGCCGCACGATGCCGCGCCATCGTGATGGCTAGCAGGGCCTGCGCATGCAGCTGTAGATACTCATTGTAGCGAAGCGTCTCCAGCGGCGTGACCCGCTGGCAGCGTCGTTCCGTCACCGGCGGCAAGCCGCGCAGTCCGGGATGCGTCGTCACTTGCCGGCAGGGCGGAGGCGGCCGGAGGGCCGAGCACAACTGGTCGATTTCTTCCAAGGTCAGAGAATCGCTCAGGGCATATGCAGCCCGGTCCGCGAGTTCGAACAGCCTCCGCGCGTCGTCGTGGCGGTGTTCTTCCAATCGCTCCGTTGCTGAGTTTGCAAATACGACGGCAGCAAGCAGCGAATCCGTCTGGGTGACGCGCTCAAGGAATGAGGGCGGTCCAGGCGGTCCGCGCATGTCCGCGATTCGGCGGGTCGGAGCCTGGGCGATCAATCGCAAGACTTCGGCGCGTTCCGGTGAGCCTGGCGGAAAATTGCCGGCGATGGACCAAGCCATCGAAAGAATGGCTTCTGCAGCGCCCTGAAGCTCGAGCAGCCGCTGGCCGAATTCCAAGGTGACAGACGGAGTGCGGCCCCGTTCCTCATCCTCGGCGGTGAAGATCGCCAGATGAACGACGGCCCCGAACACATTGCCGGCATACTGATGGGCCTTGGCGCGGGCATAGTGCAGCCCTGGATCGTAGGGGGCGATCTCGCCAGCAGCGTCGAATGCGTCGGCGGCTTGCTCCCACAGGCCTGCGGCACCGGCTTTGATCCCCTCCTGAAAGCGGGCCTGCGCGTCTGCCGGCAGCGTCACTGGACCGGATAGTATCGAACTGATCCGGTAGATCAGCCGTTCGGCGCCGCTCGTCCGGTAAAACCCGGCCGGTGCCACTTGCGCCTGTTCGGTGACACGCGGCGGTCGATCGGGCGTCAGCAGGGGCGCAACCGCGCCGAGAAGCACGCCGGCGAGGGCCAGAATGACGATGATCTCACGACGCATGTCCGTCCGTCATTCCCTTGAGCCGGCAGGAATCCGGGGCGGCGGAGGTTCGCTCGACCGCTTGGGCCTGAAGGCGAGGTTCACTGTGGATTCGATCGCCTCGGCGCGGACGATGTTGACCTGCTCGACAAGCTTTTGCTGTTTCGCTGCCTCCTTCTTCTGCGCGGCTGGAGGCGCGCTTGCGGCCGCGGTCTTGCTTGCCGCAATCTCGGCCAGCAAGGTCTCTTCCTTCTTTAGGAACCCGCCGTGCGCGCGGTTGAATTCGGCGAGCGATCCGGCGGCATCGGGCCGATCTTCACGCGACGCCTCGGGCGCATGTGTCGGCTTTGTGATCGGCCCATCCCGCATGGCACCTGCTTGCGGCGGGATATTGTCGTTGCCGACAATCGCGGGAAACCGCTCGCCTGCGCCGGGGTTGAAGATGAACGGATCGCCCGCCTGGGAGGTGGCGCCTTCCTTCGACGACTTACCCGCTGTGGCGATGCTTTGCCCTTGGGTGAGATAGGCTTGTCCCCACGCTCCGCCGCCCGCGCCGCTGAACTGTGCACGCAACTGATCGCCGACGTGGCTGAGGCGATCCATTATGGCCGACGGGTCGGTCGGCGGCGGGAGCAGCACGTCTTCGACTGGTTGGGTGGCGTCTCGGATCTGCGCGGTGCGCCGTGCCTTGGCATAGTCCAGAAATGCGCGCGCTTCGGCATTCCCCGGATCGACGATCAGAATTTTTTCGAAATCGACGATCGCCTCCTCGACCATGCCTCGTGACAATCGCTCGCGTCCCCGCTCGGTGGTCTGGCGGATCGCTTGCGCCCGCTCCCGCGCTTCGGTTTCCCGTTGCTCCGCCGCACGCCGTTCGGCCTCCGCCCTTTCCCTGCGGGCGGTCTCCTGCCGTGCCATCCAGTCCCAAAGGTTGCGGTAGTTCTTCGAGCCTATCTCGTCGCTCCGTTCGTGGGCCACGCGATAGGCTTCCAGCGCCTCTGAATAGCGGCCCATCTGTTCCAGGACGTAGCCCAAGTTGGTCCAGGCTGCTCCGAAGCTCGGGTCCAGCCGCACCGCCTCTCGGAAGAAGAATTCCGCTTCGGCGTAGCGCTGCTGCTGCATCGTGGCATAGCCGTTGTTGAAATGCGGTTGTGCCGTGTCGCGCGGTGTCGGTTCGTAGAACTGCGTCCATCCGTCGTTGCCGCCGCGCGTCGGAGGGTTCCAATCGCCCATGCAGGGTTGGGGCGGGCAGGTGGGGCATGCCTGGCCGCTGATGCAGCCAGCCCTTGCGGAGTTGGGCGCGAGTCCGAGCAAGAAAATGGAGGCAAGCGCCAAGGCGATGCCGACCTTGCTCAGGTCATCCGGCCTCGCCGTCCCGACGGCGTCTGACGAGGCGCGGCCATGCGACTGCCGCAGCGGCGGAATGCGCCGTTCGATCGCGGGGTGGAGATATTGGCCGACCAGCGCACCGATACTGAGGTTCCGCAGGCGGCTTCTCATGTGACAGCCTCAGACGTCTGGATTTCCGTCTCCTTACAGACGGACGTTCACAGAAATTTCTGAATTCGTGTGGTTCGCGAGCGCGGAAGAACATTGTCGAACAGGCGCGAGACGCTTGGCAATATGATGTTGCCAGGCGATACCGGTGTCCTCGACATGCCGCGGACGCAAGGTACATATGAAGTGTCGGCCCTTGTGCCGGTCCCGTGGGGCGAAGACATTTTCGATCAAGGCGGGCTCGTGATCGCCTGCGGGAGCGGACAGCTTATAGCGGGTTGACGCAGTTCGATCTCTAAGGCGACGAGACGTTCACTATCCTTGGGGCCGGTCGGCCTATCTTCCCTCGCGATGAAAAATGCCGGATGGATCGGGAGAAGCGCAAAGATGCGTCGCTATGCGAGAACGATTGCGGATAACACGGCGTGGACACGGGATTCGCTGCTGGGCAGCGACGACTGGATCATCCGTCTCGATGAAACGCAGAAGCGCGAACTTGAACAGGCCCTGCAAAATTGGCGACGCCAGGGGGGATTGTACCATCAGGCCAGTCCCGACAGCTTTCCCCTGCCGCATTGGCAGGGGGTGCTCGCCTCGGTGAAGCGCCGGCTGTTCGACAGGGGGCTGGTTGTCATCAAAGGCTTCCCCGTCGAGACGAATTCCGTGGCCGATTGCAACGACATGTACTGGGGCCTGAGCACGCATCTCGGCGTTGCGGTCACGCAGAACAACAAGGGCGGCCTGATGATCCCGGTCTATGACCGGGCGTTTCGCGGCGAGACCGCTGAAAAGCAGTTCGGATATTCCTCGAACAAGGAACTCGAGTTTCACATCGATATGACCGACATCTTCGGCCTGATGTGCATCCATCAAGCGAAGTATGGAGGCGAAACCCGCCTCGCCAGCGCGATTACCATCCACAATGAAATGCTCGCGGCGTGCCCCGATCTTCTCGAAGCCCTGTATGACGGCTTCATCTGGATGCGGCGCTATCCCGGTGGCGGGGATTTCAGCGATCCGATCCCTGCCTTCGCCTGCTCCAACGGAAAAGTGCTCACCCGATTCCATCGCCGTTACATCGATACCGGCGCGGACGTCTCCGGCGTTCCGTTGACGCCGCTGCAGCGCGAGGCCCTGGATTATTTCGAATCCCTGCTCGGCAGGCCGGAACTGGTCGCCGAGTTCAGGCTGGAGCCGGGCGATGTCGTCTACATCAACAACTACTCCGTGCTGCATGCCAAGAAACCGCACCGGGATGAGGGAGACCGCGACAAGGGGCGGCTGCTCCAGCGTCTGTGGCTCTACATGCAGGAGTTCGACGGTTACGACCTGACGATGCGCCAAGGGCCTGGCCGCTATGGCGTCGTTGGCCTCACCAGCGCGGAGTGGTGGGCACGTCAGGAGGCCGCACGCCTGTGGTCCTCGGTCGGTCTGCCGGTTCCCGAGGCCGCCACGACCTTCACCGAAGACTGGCCCGAACTCGAATTTGCGTCCGCACGCTAGGACGCGGGCGCTGTTCTGGAGGCGGCAATCGGAAAATCGGCCTTCATATTTTCCGGATGCCTAGAGGGGCCGTGCCTTCCAGTGCTCTTGCGAAACCTGGGCGAGCAGCGTTTGCACGGCCAGCTTTGCAACCGCGGTCGTCGCGCGGGAGGAGGGGCGGTTCAATGGCGTTGCAAGGTATATGATGCGCTTCAGATCGGGCTCTGCCGCCGGGAAGGTTTGCAGCGGCAGGTCGGAGAGGGTCGTGGCGAAGCCGAAATGCTGCGCACCTGCCGGGCAAATGGTCACGCCATAACCGCGCCGGACGAACTCGAATATGCGCAGCGGCGAGTCGATCTCGATCGAGACGTTCAACGTAATCCCATGCCGTGTCGCCGCCGCGTCCATCAGGCTGCGGAGTTCGTGCTCCCGGCCGGGCAACACCATCGGCAGATGGCGTAGCGCGCGAATGGGGATGGCGCCGGTTTCATCGAGATAGGGCGCCACAAGGTCGGCATCGTATGTGGCGATCGCCAGTTCTTCTTCCGCGATCGGCTGCAGGGTGGCACTGCGATCCATCACCGGTCGGCCCGCGAACAGGATGGCCGCGTCCAGGGAACCTTCGCGAAGCCAGCCGGCAATGTGGCCGGAATGGGCCTCGATCACGCGCAATCGGACCTGCGGCAGGCGCGCCCGGCAGGTTTCGATCAACTGCACCGTGATGAGTTCGACCAGGGAGACCGGCACGCCGAAGCGGACATCGCCCGCTGCGGGCCGGTCGCGGTTGAGCATGCTGGTCGTCGCATCCTCGACCTGCTTCAGGATGGCGTATGCGTGCGACAGGAAATCGTGACCTTCGTCGGTCAGGCGCAGGCCGCGGGCGACGCGCGCGAACAGCGTTAGCCCGAATTCCTCTTCCAGTTCCTTCAAGCGAGCGCTGAGCGACGGGACGCTGCTGTGCAGCAGCTTTGCGGCCGCGGTCAGCGACCCGGTCTCCGCTATCGCAACGAACAGACGCAAATGCCGAAGGTCCATCGGGTTCCCGTCATCGGCCGTTCAGAGGCGCCACCGGAATGCCAAGGCCACCCTTACCGGGCCATAAGAGCTTTCAGGAATTCCGAAAGTCTATTCACAATTTTCTGGATTGTCGATCCGAACGAGGGCGCGCAGTTTTCTCAAAACGCCAAAGGTTGGGCCGCAAATCCCCTTACGGGAGCGGGCGTGGCGCTCTCTCGAGCGTGCTGTCCGGACGCGGTACCGCCAGGAATGGAAACGCTGACCGGTCGTCGGACAACTTCACGTCAAAGGCGCAATCCCATGAGCATCCGTCTCGGCTTGTTCTATCCGAATACCGCCTGCATGCAGGTCAAGTCGCGGTCCATCGCGGCCCAGAATCCGGATATCATGGATCTCGACGTTCACCGGCAGGTCGCGCAGGCCTGCGAGAAGATCGGCCTGGATTACCTGTTCATGGCAGATCACTGGGGGTCGCGGGGCCCGCACACACGCCATTCGGGCGTCGGGGATCCGATCCTGTTCGCGCCGATCATCGCCATGCATCTGCTGGCGTCGACACAGCATCTGCATTGCATCACGACGGTTCACACCTCGTGGTTCCATCCCATGGCGATCGCCCGGATGGGCGCGGCGCTCGACCAGCTCAGCAAGGGGCGCTGGGGGATCAACGTCGTCACCGGCAACGGCGGCGGTTATGGCCTCATCTCGAACTATTTCGACGATCTCGACCACGACCAGCGCTACGAACTTGCCTCGGAGGTGCTGGATATCCTGACCCAGGCTTGGTCGCAGGATGTCACCGAGTTCAACGGCAAGTACTTCACCATCAAAGGTGAGTTGCTCGGGCCAAAATCCTATCAGCAGCCGCGTCCGCTGGTCGTCAGCGCCGGCGCTTCGGGTGCGGGGCGAGACTTTGCGGCGCGCTATGCCGATTACATCTTCATGCCCGGCTCGATGGGCGCCGAGGATCTCCAGTCGCGCATGAAGGACATGCAGCGGATCGCAGGCGAGTACGGCCGGCCCGACGGCGCCCTCAAGATGCAGCTGCACGCCAGCATCATCGTTCGCGAGACCGCCGAAGAGGCCATGGAACTCTCGAACAGCCTCGCCGAGCGGATAGAGCCCGAAATCGTCGCCGAGTACATCACGGCGTGGAGCGGGATCAGCATGACCTACAAGGAGGTCCACGAGGCCCTGGCCGGCAAGGACTACAAGCAGATGGGGCTGGTCGCGGGAGCCTATAAGCTGCATGGCAGCGCCGATGAGGTGGCCGACCGGATCGAATATTTCTATCGCGAGTTCGGCTGCCGGGGTCTCGCCTTCGTCATGCCGCTGTGGGAGCCGGAGGAAATCTACCGGATCGGCGAACTGGTTCTTCCGCGCCTGCGGGCAAAGGGCATCTGGACGCCGCCTTCCGAGCGCGGCTGGACCTGGTAGGAACCGGCAAAGGAGCACGTTCATGAGCATCCGCCTCGGTCTCTTCTATCCGAACACGCCTTGCATGCAGGTGAAGTCTCGATCCATCGCGGCCGAGAACCCGGACGTCCTCGATCTCGATGTCCATCGACAGGTCGCCCAGGCAGCGGAGAAGATCGGCCTGGACTATGTCTTTCTGGCCGATCACTGGGGATCGCGCGGCCCGCATTCGCGTCATTCCGGCGTTATGGACCCGATGCTGTTCGCGCCTGTGCTCGGCATGCATTTGCTGGCATCGACCGAGCATCTGCGCTGCGTCACCACCATGCACACATCCTGGTTCCATCCGATGGCCATCGCCCGGATGGGTGCGGCGCTGGATCAGTTGAGCAAGGGGCGCTGGGGGATCAACGTCGTCACCGGGAATGGCGGCGGCTACGGCCTGATCTCGAACTATTTCGACGATCTCGATCATGACGAGCGTTACGCGCTGGCGTCTGAAGTCCTGGAACTCCTGACCCAGGCCTGGTCGAGGGATGTGACGGAGTTCAACGGAAAGTATTTCACCATCAAGGGCGAACTGCTCGGGCCCAAATCCTATCAGCAGCCGCGTCCCCTCGTCGTCAGTGCGGGCGCCTCGGGCGCGGGGCGCGACTTTGCGGCGCGTCACGCCGACTACATCTTCATGCCGGGTTCGATGGGCGCCGAAGACCTGCAGGCCCGAATGGCCGACATGCAGCGGATCGCGCGCGAATACGGTCGGCCCGAGGGCGCCCTCAAGATGCAGCTTCATGCCAGCATCGTCGTACGCGAAACCGCCGAGGAGGCTATGGAGGTCTCGAACGGTCTGGCGGAGCGCATCGAGCCTGAACTCGTCGCGGAGTACATCACGGCCTGGCGCGGCATCAGCCTGACTTACAAGGAAGTCCACGAGGCCCTTGCCGGCAAGGACTACAAGCAGATGGGGCTGGTCGGCGGCGCCTATAAACTGCATGGCAGCGCCGACGAGGTCGCCGACCGGATCGAATATTTCTATCGCGAGTTCGGCTGCCAGGGCCTGGCGCTGGTCATGCCGATCTGGACGCCGGAGGAAATCCACCGGCTTGGCGAACTCGTGCTTCCACGCCTCCAGGCGAAAGGCATCTGGACCCCTCCGGCCGATAGAGGCTGGACCTGGTGATCGCTGGCTGAACATCCGGAACGATGCGCAAGGAACGGAAAATGCCCGACGGTATGTTGCACGGCTACCCGGCGGACCAATTGGAATGGCAGTTGAACCCGAGCGTCTCCATTCCCAATCACGAGGAGTTGGGCGCCGTGGGCCGGCAGCGTGCGGCAGCGTATCGCGCACAGGCACGCAACACCCATTTCGACATCTCTTACGGTTCCCGCCCGCGCGAGGCGCTCGACCTTTATCTGCCGGACAATCCCGTCGGTGCGCCGGTGGAAATCTACATTCATGGCGGCTACTGGCGTCGGCGCAGCAAGGACGACAGCTGCTATCTTGCGGAGCAGGTCGCCAAGGCGGGCGCAATTTCAGCCATGGTCGATTACGAGCTTTGTCCCAACGTCACCTTGGACGAGATCGTGCGCGAGATGCGGGCCTGCTGTGCGTGGGTTTACCGCAATATCGGCCGGTACGGCGGCGATCCGAACCGGATTCACCTCAGCGGGAACTCGGCGGGCGGCCATTTGGTCGCGATGATGCTGGCGACCGACTTTCCGGCCGCTGCGCCCGATTTGCCCAAGAATCTGGTGAAGAGTGCCGTTCCGATCAGCGGCATCTTCGACTGCCGTCCGGTCGTCGATACGTCGCTCAACGCCGATATCCGCCTCGATCCGGACATGGCGCGCCGCAACAGTCCGCTTTTTCTGCCGCCCGTGGCGCGGTGCCCGGTTGTCGTAGCCGTCGGCGGCGCGGAGACGGACGAGTTCCGCCGGCAGTCGCGCGCCTTGATCGAGGCATGGTCGCCGCACGGCCTGCCGATGGAGTACCTGGAAGTGCCGGGTGCAAATCACACCACCGTCGTTACGGAGACCGATGCGCGCGGCCATCCGCTGATGGAAGCCCGGTTGCGCCTTATGGGTGTCGGCGGGTGATGGGCCGCGTCAGACGCGAATGATCCTCGTCCGAGGGGTTCGCAGGCTGTCGTGAAAACGCCTGTTATGCATCGAAGCCATCGACCCTCTTGCAAGACGCCGCATGCTACGATGCCGGGAACCGCCTCATCATGGTCGGCGAGGCGACGAGTTTCGGGCATAATGGGAAAAAGCGCCGCTGCTATTTTTCGCTGGCCGATATGGCCGCGTCGAGCGGCATCCGGGAGATGCCTGAGGATGGCCCGATACGGCCGCCGATAATTCGCGGACGTGCAGGCGGGCGGTTATGAATGGCTGTGGCAACGGATCGCCGTTGAACCGAGGCAACGGCGTCTTCCCAGGTTAGACGAACGCATATGGAAACACATTTCGATCCCGAACTGGTTCAGCGGATTACCGACGAGCTGAAGGGGCTGGACGGTGCGCTTCTTCCCATCCTGCATGCGCTGCAAGAGCGTTTTGGATATGTGGACGACCGCGCGATCGGGATCGTGGCGGAGGGGCTGAATCTCTCCCGCGCGGAAGTGCATGGGGTGGTCTCGTTCTATCACGACTTCCGACGGACGCCGCCGCGCGGGCATGTGATCAAGGTCTGCCGGGCCGAAGCCTGTCAGTCATTGGGCGGAGACCGGCTCTATGACGCTCTCAAGACGGCAGCCGATGCCGGCACCGAGATCACGGTGGAAGCGGTCTACTGCCTGGGGAACTGTGCTCTGTCGCCGGCGGCCCTGATCGATGGAAGGCTCTATGGCCGCCTGGATACGGCGACGGCCTTGGAAAAGGTGCGGACCTGATGGCGCATCGCATCTTCATTTCCGGCGACGCGGCGGCCCTGTCGGTGGGGGCGGATGCGGTCGCCGCGGCGTTCCAGCGTGAGATTGCTGCCGGCAGGCTCGACGCCACGATTGTGCGAACCGGCTCGCGCGGCCTCTTCTGGCTCGAGCCCCTGGTGGAGTTCGATACGTCCGAGGGGCGGATCGGTTTCGGTCCGGTCGGCCCGCGCGACGTTCCCGGCCTGCTGAATGCCGGATCGGGTCATCCTCTTTCCGTTGGCCGTGTGGAGGATATTCCCTATCTCCGGACCCAGCAGCGCGTGACGTTCGCGCGCTGCGGCGTGACGGACCCGCTGTCGCTATCGGATTACGAACGGCACCGTGGGTTGATCGGCTTGCGCCAAGCCCTGGACATGGCGCCGGACGCAATCGTGGAGCAGGTAACGGCATCGGGTCTGCGCGGCCGGGGCGGGGCGGGCTTCCCCGTTGGCATCAAATGGCGGACGGTTGCTGCGACCGAAGGCGACCGCAAATACGTCGTCTGCAATGCCGATGAAGGGGACAGCGGAACCTTCGCCGACCGGATGCTCATGGAGGGCGACCCGTTCCTCCTGATCGAGGGGATGACGATCGCCGGTCTCGCCGTTGGCGCGACCAGGGGCTTCATCTACATCCGATCCGAATACCCGCACGCCTTCGGCCAGATGACCCGCGCGGTCGGGCTGGCGCGCGCCGCCGGTATCCTTGGGGATGACATACTCGGCAGCGGCCGGCACTTCGATGTCGATATCCGCCTCGGTGCTGGTGCCTATATCTGCGGCGAGGAAACCTCGCTGCTGGAAAGTCTGGAGGGCAAGCGCGGCCAGGTGCGCGCAAAGCCGCCGCTGCCCGCCATCCAGGGGTTGTTCGGCCGTCCGACCGTCGTGAACAACGTCCTGTCGCTTGCCGCCATCCCGACGATCCTCAGCGAGGGCGCGGAATTTTACCGGGACTTCGGGATGGGGCGGTCGCGCGGCACGATGCCCGTCCAGCTCGCCGGCAACGTCAAGCATGGTGGCCTGATCGAATGCGCCTTTGGGCTGACGCTGCATGAAATCGTCGAGGAGTATGGCGGCGGCACATTCACGGGCCGTCCCGTTCGGGCGGTGCAGGTGGGCGGGCCGCTGGGTGCCTACTGGCCGCCGGAACTGTTCGACACGCCGTTCGATTACGAAGCCTTTGCAGCGCGCGGGGGCATGATCGGCCATGGCGGGGTTGTCGTCTTCGACGATACGGTCGATCTGTTGAAGCAGGCGCGCTTCGCCCTGGAGTTCTGCGGCATCGAATCCTGCGGCAAATGCACGCCCTGCCGCATCGGCTCGGTCCGCGGTGCCGAGACCCTGGACAAGGTCGCCCGAGGCGACCGCGTCGCGGAGAATCTGGCCCTTGTACGCGACCTCTGTGCGGTCATGCGCGACGGTTCGCTGTGTGCCCTCGGCGGATTGACGCCCATGCCGGTTCTCAGCGCATTGGATCATTTCCCCGAAGACTTCGCGGGCGCTTCCACAGCAGCCGGGCAATAAGCGAGGATGGTGCCATGACGGAAACCTTCAACCTCGATCGCGGCACGCCGGCCCGCGCGGCAGAAGTGGCGGTGACCCTGGAGATCGACGGCATCGCCGTGACGGTGCCCGAAGGCACCTCCGTGATGCGCGCGGCGGCGCTCGCCGGGGTGTCGGTGCCCAAACTATGCGCCACCGATACCCTGGAGCCGTTCGGCTCCTGCCGCCTGTGCCTGGTGGAGATCGAGGGGCGCCGCGGGACGCCGGCATCCTGCACGACGCCGGTGGAGGCCGGCATGAAGGTCTCGACCCAGACCGACCGGTTGGCGGTGCTGCGGCGCGGGGTCATGGAGCTTTATATCAGCGACCACCCGCTCGATTGCCTGACTTGTGCCGCCAATGGCGACTGCGAACTGCAGGACATGGCCGGTGCCGTCGGTCTGCGGGAGGTGCGCTACGGCTTCCAGGGGGCGAGCCATCTGAATCAGGCGAAGGATGAATCCAATCCTTACTTCACCTTCGATCCGTCCAAATGCATCGTCTGCTCCCGTTGCGTTCGTGCCTGCGAGGAGCAGCAGGGCACCTTCGCGCTGACCATCGATGGGCGAGGTTTCGCCTCCCATGTCGCTGCCGGCATGAACGAGGATTTCCTTGCTTCCGAATGCGTCTCCTGCGGTGCGTGCGTCGCGGCCTGCCCGACGGCGACGCTCATGGAAAAGACCGTGATCGAGATGGGACAGCCGGAGCGCGAGGTGCTGACCACCTGCGCCTATTGTGGGGTCGGCTGCTCCTTCGTCGCCGAGTTGCAGGGCGGCCGCGTGGTGCGGATGACCCCCTACAAGGATGGCAAGGCCAATCACGGTCATTCCTGTGTGAAGGGCCGTTTCGCATGGGGTTACGCGACGCATAAGGATCGTGTCACGACGCCGATGATCCGTGCCTCGATCGAGGATCCTTGGCGCGAGGTAAGCTGGGACGAGGCCATCGGCTTCGCCGCGTCCGAGTTCAAGCGCATCCAGGGCAAGTATGGGCGCGGCGCGGTCGGCGGCATCACGAGTTCGCGCTGCACCAACGAAGAGACATATCTGGTGCAAAAGCTGGTCCGGGCGGCGTTTCGCAACAACAACACGGACACCTGCGCGCGCGTTTGCCACTCGCCCACCGGCTACGGCCTCAAGACCGCCTTCGGGACATCCGCCGGAACCCAGGATTTCGATTCCGTCATGCAGGCCGATGTCATCGTGGTGATTGGGGCAAACCCGACGGACGCGCACCCGGTCTTTGCCTCGCAGATGAAGCGCCGGCTGCGCCAGGGTGCGCAGCTCATCGTCGTCGATCCCCGCCGGATCGACATTGTGCGGACGCCGCATGTCGCTGCGGCGCATCACCTCCAGCTTCGGCCCGGCACCAATGTCGCGTTGATCAACGCCATCGCGCATGTGGTGGTGACGGAAAATCTGGCCGATGACGCCTTTGTCGCCGAACACTGCGACCCCGACGATTTCCAGACGTGGCGCGACTTCATTCTGCGCCCGGAGAACACGCCGGAGGCAACGGAAGCTGCGACCGGCGTGCCGGCGGAGAGTGTGCGGGCCGCCGCGCGCCTCTACGCCCGGGCTGGGAACGCAGCGATCTATTACGGACTTGGCGTGACCGAGCACAGCCAGGGCACGACCATGGTCATGGGCATGGCCAACCTCGCGATGGTGACCGGCAATCTCGGCCGGCCGGGCGTCGGCATCAATCCTCTGCGCGGCCAGAACAATGTGCAGGGCGCATGCGACATGGGGTCGTTTCCGCACGAGTTGCCGGGCTACCGCCATGTTTCGGACGATGCCGTCCGGCACATGTTCGAGACGGCCTGGGATATGCCGCTGGATGCCGAGCCGGGGCTGCGTATTCCGAACATGCTGGATGCGGCGGTCGACGGCTCGTTCAAGGGGCTTTACATCCAGGGCGAAGACATCGCCCAGTCCGATCCTAATACCCAGCATGTCACGGCGGCCCTGAGCGCCATGGAATGCGTGGTCGTCCAGGACCTGTTCCTGAACGAGACCGCCTCCTACGCGCATGTCTTCCTGCCGGGTGCGTCGTTCCTGGAAAAGGACGGAACCTTCACCAATGCCGAGCGGCGTATCAATCGCGTGCGCCGCGCGATCCGCCCGTTGAGCGGCCGGGCGGATTGGGAGATCACCATGGCGCTCTCCAATGCGCTCGGCTATCCCATGAATTACGCGCATCCATTGGAAATCATGGATGAAATTGCCCTGCTTACACCCAGCTTTGCGGGCGTCAGCTACGACCTGCTCGACCGGCTCGGCAGCGTCCAGTGGCCCTGTAACGAGAAGATGCCGACCGGAAAGCCGGTCATGCATGTGGGCGGGTTCGTCCGCGGCAAGGGCAAGATGATGATCACGGCCTATATCCCCACGGACGAGCGGACCGGTCCACGTTTCCCCCTTCTGCTCACGACCGGCCGCATCCTGACGCAATACAATGTCGGCGCGCAGTCCCGGCGCACCGCGAATCCCATCTGGCATGACGAGGATGTGCTGGAGATTCACCCGCACGACGCGGAGAACCGGGGAATCCGCGATGGCGACCGGGTCGCGCTTGCGAGCCGGACGGGCGAAACCGTTCTGCGGGCCCATATCACCGACCGCGTTCAGCCGGGCGTGGTCTATACGACCTTTCACCACCCGGAGACGGGGGCCAACGTCGTCACGACCGACTATTCGGATTGGGCGACAAACTGTCCGGAATACAAGGTGACGGCCGTTCAGGTCCGCCACACCAATCAGCCTTCCGAGTGGCAGGTCGAGCATGCGGAATTCCGCCGGCGCACAACGCGGGTGGCGGCGGTCGAGTGATGTCCAGCCTCCTCGATCATCCCGGCTCCGCACACGCCGCCATCGACCGCATCGCAGCGGACAGCCGCGGCGTGAGCGATGATCGTGTCGCGGTGGAAGCGCCGGTGGCCTTCGTCTACAACTGCGCGAGCTATGCTGTAATGATGGCCAGTCCTGCCGATCTTGAGGACTTCGCTTACGGCTTCTCCATCGCGGAAGGCATCGTCGCGGACAGCTCGGAAATTCTCTCGGTCCGCGTGACCTCGAGAGGCGATGCCTTCAGCCTGTCCATCCGGATACCGGCGGAGCGGGCTGCGGCGCTGGCCGGCCGCTCCCGTAACGTGGAAGGGCGCACCGGCTGCGGCCTCTGCGGCGTGACCGAGATCGCACAGGCATTGAGGGCGTTGCCGGTTCTGGCGACGACGCGCGAGATACCGGCCGAGGCATTGAGGCTGGCGCTCGACACGCTGCCGTCGGCCCAACCTCTCAACCTTCAGACGGGGGCCGTTCACGCTGCGGCTTTTGCGGGTCGCGACGGCCGGCTGCTTGTCGTTCGCGAGGATGTGGGCCGCCACAATGCGCTGGATAAGGTGATCGGCGCCGCGGTTCGCGAGGGGCTCGATCCGGCATCCGGCTTCGTCGTGGTGACCAGCCGCTGCAGCATGGAGATGGTCCAGAAGACGGTCACTTTCGGCTGTCCGGTGCTGGTTGCTGTGTCCGCCCCGACATCGCTGGCCATCACGCTCGCGCAACGCAGCCGCCTGACCGTTGCCGCTTTCGCGCGCGGATCGCGGCTGAACCTCTACGCGCATCCGCAGCGGATCGTTTAGATGGACGCGACCCGCCTCGTTCAGATGGCCAACCAGATCGCCGCATTTTTCGCAGCCTACCCGAAAGACAAGGCCGTTGCGGCCACGCGGGACCACTTTCTTAGGTTCTGGGATCCGCGAATGCGTGAGGACCTCGTTCGATTGATCCGATCCGGTCCGAATGGTCTGTCGGAGATCGCGCTGGCCGCGGCGTTCCAACTGGCCGCATCTCCATCCAAGGAAGCGCGTTGATCCGGGCATTGAGGCCGAGGACACGCCGCAGTTCCGAATGCGCCCAACCGGCTGTCGCTGAGCGTCGTTCTCCGTCGCCGGACATCGCTTAAAATTTGCGCAGGAGTGGCGCGGCGTCTGCGCCCTTTACGCCTCTGCAAGCCGCGGCCTTTCAGCGTTCGGCGAGGTTCCGCGCGACTGGCTCGGTTCTTGCTGGGTCTGGCCGATTGCAGATCGAGCCACGATGTCGCCGAAACCGCTTTCCATCCTTGTCATCGATGAAAACCGCATCCGCGCGGCGATCATCGAAACCGGCCTGCGCGAGGCAGGGCACGATCGCGTGACGGTCATCCATGAGATGACAGGTCTCGCGGTCCGCATCGAAGCCGTGGCGCCGGATGTCATCGT
>JBFWNZ010000038.1:0-18001 GCA_050250795.1 Alphaproteobacteria bacterium
GTCGATGCCCGCTTCCTTGAGCTGCTCTTCGGTCTTGCCGACCGAGGCGACCTCCGGCGCGGTATAGACGATGCCGGGAATGGCGTCGTAATTCACATGCCCGGCCTGCCCCGCGATGACCTCGGCACAGGCGATGCCCTCATCCTCGGCCTTGTGGGCAAGCATCGGGCCCGGCACGCAGTCGCCGATGGCATAGATGCCCTCGGCGGTGGTGCGGAAATGACTGTCGATCCGGACGACGCCGCGCTTGTCGGTTTCGACGCCTGCCTCCGCCAATCCCAGCCCCTCGGTATAGGGACGGCGGCCGATCGCGACGAGGACCACGTCGCAGGCGATGCTCGACGCCTCGCCGCCCTGCGCGGGTTCGACCGTCAGGGTCACACCCGTCTTGCCGACCTTGGCGCCCGTGACCTTGGTCGAAAGCTGGAACTGCAGGCCCTGCCGCTTCAGGGTGCGTTCGAACTGCTTGGCGACCTCGCCGTCCATGCCCGGCGTGATCCGGTCGAGATATTCGACGACCGTGACCTCCGCGCCCAGCCGGTGCCAGACGGAACCCATCTCCAATCCGATATAGCCGGCGCCGATCACCACCAGATGTTTCGGCACCGCATCCAGTTCGAGCGCACCGGTCGAGGAGACGATGCGCTTTTCATCGACCTCCACCCCGGGAAGCGGGGTGGAGGTCGATCCGGTCGCAATCAGGATATTCGCGGTTTCCAGAACCTGATCGCCGCCTTCGGACAGCGAAACGGCCACCTGTCCCTTGCCGGCGATGCGCCCCGTGCCGACGAGGTAGTCGACCTTGTTCTTCTTGAACAGGAACGCGATCCCCTTGGTCAGGTCCTCCACGATCTTGGCCTTGCGTGCCATCATGGCGGCCAGATCGAGACCCACATCGCCGACCGTGATCCCGTGCGCCTTCAGATGGCTGCGCGCATCCTCATACTTCTCGGAACTTTGCAGCAGCGCCTTCGACGGGATGCAGCCGACATTCAGGCAAGTCCCGCCCAACGCGCCGCGCTTCTCGACGCAGGCGACGCGCATACCCAGCTGCGCGGCCCGGATCGCAGCGACGTAACCGCCAGGTCCGCCGCCGATCACGACCAGATCGTAACGCTGCTCGCTCATGGTTCCTTCGCCTCCTCTGGCCGTTGTGCCGACCTGCTTCCCCGGTTCATAGCATGCACGACAGGACCGTCCAACGCGCGGCCCAACTGCGCTCCGATTGACCCGCTGCAACCGCCACGCCATAACGGACCAGCGATAAGAATCGGCGACTGCGAGGGAGGACGCTCGTGCTGAATCTGCCGAAATCGGTGACCGTCGTTGAGGTCGGACCCCGCGACGGACTGCAAAGCTTTCCGCGCTGGGTCGACACCGACGTCAAGGTGCGGATGATCGACCGCCTGTCCGATGCCGGTTTTCCGGTCATCGAGGTGACGAATTTTGCGCATCCGCGCGTCATTCCGAACCTGAAGGACGCCGAGGAAGTCGTGGCGCGCATCAAGCGGCGGCCGGGTACGATCTATCGCGCCCAGGCGCCGAACGTGAAAGGGGCGGAGCGCTGCGCCGCCACGGATTGCGACGAGATGCTGGGCCTCATCACGGTCTCGAACAGCTATCTCATCAAGAACCAGAACATGGACCGCGCGACCGCGATCCAGCAGGGCATCCGATCCTTCGAGATCGCCGAAAAGGCCGGGCAGCGTTTCGTGATGGCCATCGGCATGGCCTTATGGTGCCCCTATGAGGGCCGCATTCCGGAGTCCGAGGCGATTGCGGTCGCCCGCGCCTATTACGAGGGCGGCATCCGGCGGATGTATTTCGCGGGGTCCGTCGGCATGGAAGACCCCCGGCATGTGAACACGCTGTTCCGGATGGCGACCGACGCCATGCCGGATGTCGAGTTCGGCTGGCATGTTCACAACCTTGCCGGGATGGCGACCGCGAACATCCTGGCCGCGCTCGACGGCGGCGCGCAGTTCATCGAGGGCGCCATCTGCGGCCTTGGCGGCGGCATCATGATGCCGACGACCATGGGCTCGGTGGGGAATTTCCCCAGCGAGGATACGGTGCATATGCTGAACGAGATGGGTGTCGAGACCGGAATGGACACGGTCGCCGTAAAACAGGCGGCGCTCGATATCGCCGCAATGCTGGCGATCGAGCCGCGCAGCCATGTCACGCATGCCGGCACCCGCGCCGATGTCCAGAACAAGGGCAAGAGCAACCCGCGGGCGCATCCGGACTGATCGCCGCCGCCCAACCCCATCGAAAGGAAACCGCTGTAGCATGAGCGAGACAGGCAAGTCCGGCGTCAAGCCGATGCAGGGCATCCGGATCATCGAGGTGGCGAACTTCGTCGCCGGGCCGTTCTGCGCCACCCAACTGGCCGAGTTCGGCGCCGAAGTCATCAAGGTCGAACTGCCGAAGATCGGCGACCCGCTGCGCAAATACGGCACGCCGACGGAATGCGGCGACACGCTGAACTTCCTGCTTGAGGCGCGGAACAAGAAGTCGGTCACGCTGGACCTGCGCAAGCCCGAGGGCGCGGCGCTGCTGAAGCGGCTGGTCGCCCATGCCGACATCCTGGTCGAGAATTTCCAGGTCGGCACGATGGAGGGCTGGGGCCTGGGCTGGGACGTGCTGCGCCAGTGCAACGGCAAGCTGATCATGGTGCGCATCACCGGCTACGGCCAGACCGGCCCCTATGCGCCGCGCCCTGGCTTCGGCCGCGTGGCGAACGCGTTCGGCGGCCTGTCCTTCCTGGCCGGCGACCCCGACCGCGCACCGTCGACCCCGGGCTCGCCCACCATTCCCGACTATCTGGGCGGCATCTATGGCGCGATGGGCGCGCTGATGGCACTGCGGGCCCGCGAATTCACCGGCGAGGGCCAGTTCATCGATGTCGGCCTCTACGAGCCGGTGTTCCGCTGGCTGGACGAGTTGTCGATGGCCTATCACATGAACGGCTTCGTCCGGCAGCGCATGGGGCCGGCGATCCCCAACGCCGTGCCGCACAGCCACTATCCCACCAAGGACGACCGCTGGATCGCCATCGCCTGCACCAGCGACAAGATCTTCGAGCGGCTGGCCGCCCTGATCGGCATGCCCGAGACGGCCGGCGACGGCAAATGGGGCCGCTTCGCCCAGCGCGACGCGGACCGCGCGGCGGTGGACGGCGCGGTGACTGCCTGGACCCGCAGCAAGACCCGCGACGAGGCGCTGGCCGAATGCGAGACGGCGCAGGTTCCCTGCGGCATGGTCGCCGGCATCGACGAGATCTTCGAGGACCCGCATTACAAGGCGCGCGGCAATATCCTGTTCTTCCAGGACCCGCGGGCCGGCGAGCTGGCGATGCCGGACGTCGTGCCGCGGATGTCGGCGACGCCGGGCGGCGTCACCTCTGCCGGCCCGGCGTTGGGCCAGCACAATGCCGAGGTCTATGGCGGGTTGCTGGGCCTGTCGCAGCCGGAGATCGACGCCCTTCAGGCAAAGGGCGTCATCTGATCCTGCGACCGCGCGGAAGGAAGCCTAGGGAATCGTATAGTTCGCTTCCTTCTGCGCGCGCCCCTTGATGCGTTCGGCAAGCTTCGGGGCGATCCCCTGCGCCCAGCGCTGGCCCGCCTGGACGCTTTCCTGTGCGAGGGTCGGCGTGATCTTCGCGAATTTCTGACCGGCCGGCGTCCGATAAAAGGCCAGGATGTCCTTCAGTTCGGCCGCCGTGAAATGGCTGTCGTAAATCTTGATGACCTCGGTCACGAGAGCGTTCTGGTTGCTGCGGACGATCCCGAGCGTCTCTTCCTCCACGATCTTGGCGACAGCCGGCGGAAGATTGGGATCGCGCTGCCGCAATGCCGAGGTCAGGTTCTGACGCATCGCCTGGGCCACGATCTCGGCACTGCCCAATGCGTTGTTCATCTGCATCAATTCACGGACCAGCGCGGCCTTCTCGCCATCGCCGCCGGCGGTCTGCGCCCAGACCGGAGCGGCCGTCAGCAGAACCCCCAGCATAAGCGCCGGGGCAATACGTCCAAGCATGCGACACACTCCAGGCTGCCGGCTCAGTTGCCGGCAGCAGCGTAAGGGTTCGGCGTTCAAGGTCCGTGACGCTAAGCGATATTGCGCGGATCTTCGATGCGGCCAGCCACCGCACTGGCCGCGACCGTCGCCGGGCTGCCCAGATAGACGAAGGATTTCGGATTGCCCATGCGGCCGAGGAAGTTGCGGCTTCCCGTGCCGATGCACACCTCCGATTCCGCCAGCAGACCCTGATGGATCCCCGAGCAGGCGCCGCATCCCGGCGTGGTGATCGCGCATCCCGCCTCGACCAGCGTCTCGATCACCCCTTCCTTGACCGCACGCAGATAGACCGCACGCGACGCCGGCGTCACGACCATCCGCACGCCCTGGGCGACACGGCGACCCTTGAGAATGCCGGCCGCCGCCGCGAGGTCCTCGAACCGTCCATTGGTGCAGGTGCCGAGGAAGGCATGGTTGATCGGCTCGCCCACTTCGCGCGCCGCCTTCACGTTGTCGACGGTGTGCGGACAGGCGACCATCGGTTCGATGGCGCCGAGATCGATCACATGCGTGGCAGCGTAATCGGCATCCGGGTCCGGTGCCGGCAGTTCGTCCGGCAAGGCGATCCCGAGCGCGTCGAAATGCGCCCGCGTGATCGCGTCGGGCGGCACCATCGCCGCCTTGGCGCCCAGTTCGACGCCCATGTTGCACAGGGTCATGCGTTCCGGCATCGAGAGGTGCTGGAGCCCGGCCCCGCCATATTCGATGGCTTGATAGGTCGCGAAATCGAGCGTGAACCGCTGCAACAGGGTCAGCATCACGTCCTTGGGCGCGACCGGTGCCTTCAGCCGGCCTTCGAGCAGCAGGCGGATCGTCCGCGGCACCCGCAGCCAGGTCTTGCCCGCGGCCATGACATAGGCCATCTCGGAGGCGCCGATGCCGGTTCCCATGCAGCCCACGGCCCCAAGGGTTACGGTGTGGGAATCCGTATTGAAGGCGAGGTCGCCCGGCTTCACGATTCCCTTTTCCACCGCCAGCTGATGCGCGATGCCCTCGCCAAGCTCGTAGAGGCGATGAATCCCGTGGCGCTGGGCGAACAGCCGGCCGGTGCGATGGATATTGGCGTGCTGGGGCGTCGCCGCGGGGGCGTAGTGGTCGAAATACAGCACCACCTTCTCCGGCGCCGCGAGGCGTTCGACGCCGTGCAGTTCGTGATAGCGGTTCACCAGCCCGATGGAATCGTCGATGGCGAAGGTCCAGTCCGGCGCGACCTCGACGAAGGCGCCTGCCTTGACCGGCGTACCGGCGAGGCGGGAGAGAATCTTCTCGGCGTATGTCTGACCCATGATCCTCTCTCCTCAGCTTGCCTTCTGCGCCTTCCAGCGGCCCCACAGGCCGCCGTGGCGCAGGATGTCCAGAAGGGCCTGCGGCAGCGGATCGAACGCGACGGTCTTGCCGCCCGCCTCCGCCGTGCCGGCCGCGAGATCGGCGGTCAGCGTCTCGCCGTCCTTCACGAGGTCGGGCAGTTCTTCCGACTGGATCACCGCCAGCCCGTTGTTGACGCAATTGCGGAAGAAGATGCGCGAGAAGGATTTCGCGACCACCGCCTGCGTCCCGGCCCCCAGCAGCGCCGTTGCCGCATGCTCGCGCGACGACCCGCAGCCGAAGTTCCGTCCCGCGACGATAACGGGATGCGATGCGACCTTGGCCGGCATGTCCGGCCCCAGATTCTCGAAGGCGTGACTCGCCTGTTCCTTCCAGTCGAGGATCGAGAGATGGCGACCCGGATAGACGATATCCGTATTGATGTTGTCGCCGAGCACCATGCAGCGTCCGGAGATTCGCATTTGGGCATTCCCTGATTGGGCGACGCCGTGGTTGGATTCTCGCAAGCTGCGTCGCCGAGGGGCAGTCTATGCGACCGCCTTGGCACCCACAATCGCAGACACAGGGAGGAATGCCATGGATAGAACCCGCACTTCGCTCAAGCCAACCCTCGATCGCGGCGGCGTCATCGTCGCCCCCGGCATCTACGACCTCATCTCGGCCAAGCTCGCCGACAGCATGGGCTTCGACGCGCTCTACATGACAGGGTACGGCGTCGTCGCATCGGCCTTCGGACTGCCGGATGCGGGCCTCGCCAGCTACACCCAGATGCTGGACCGCGTCGCGACCATCGCCGCGCATACGACGACGCCTCTCGTCGCGGATGCCGACACCGGCTATGGCGGATTGCTGAACGTGCGCGAGACCGTGCGGGGTTACGAGGCAGCGGGTGCCACCGGCATCCAGATCGAGGACCAGGAGTTTCCGAAGAAATGCGGTCACACCCCCGACAGGCGGGTGATCCCGACCGAGGACATGGTGCGCAAGATCAAGGTCGCCGCCGATGCACGCCGGTACGACGACACGCTGATCATCGCCCGCACCGATGCGCGCGGCGGCATGGGCCTGGACGAGGCGATCCGCCGTGCCGAGGCCTATGGCGCGGCCGGCGCCGACATCCTGTTCGTCGAATCGCCGGAGAGCGAGGCTGAGATGGAGACGATCTGCCGCCGGCTGGACAAGCCCTGCCTTGCCAATATGGCCGATGGCGGCCGTACCCCGATCCTCAGCAACGCACGCCTGCGCGAGGTCGGATACCGGATGGCGATCTTCCCCAGCGCCGGCTTTCTGGCCGCGTCGGCCGCCCTCCGCTCGGTCTATCGCACCCTCCGCGACGAGGGATCGAGCCGCGGGGCGACCGTCCCCCTCGACCCGCTGGTGGAGATGCACCGGCTGATGGGCTTCGAGGATGTCTGGCAGTTCGAAAAGCGCTACGCCGAAACGCAGTAGCCGGTCAGAAGCCCCCTGCCTGCATCAGAAGCAGCGAGCCGAAGGCGACGACGCCGGCGGCCATGCCCAGCAGCACGTTCCGGCCGAAGCCGAAAAAGATCACGAAGGCGATGGCCAGCGAGACCAGTCGGAACAGGGTCGGCGTCTCCGCCAAGGCGCCGCCCGGAGAGACGATCACGCGCACGCCCAGCCCTGCGGCGATGGCCACCGCGACAGCGTTGATCCAGCCGATGGCCGCTCCGTCGGGCCGGATGCGTCCGGCGATCAGCACGCCCCCGATCCGCAGTGCATAGGTCGCCAGGAACCCCAGCCCGACCAACAGCCAGAGATAGGCTTCATCCGCCATGCCGGCGCTCCAGTATCCGGTCGATGCCGAAGGCCAGCGTCCCGCCGGTGAGGCCGCCGAGAATCAGGCCCCATCCGGGAATCGCGGCCTCCAGAAGCAGGACGCACAGGATGCCGAGGGCGAACGACAGCCGCGACAGCCGGTCGGAACTGCGGCTCATCACCAAAAGCAGGAACACCGGCGGCGAGATGAACAGCGCAACGGCGATGGGCTTGGGCAGCAGCCCTGCGGCCACATGTCCCGCCGCCGTGGCAAGCAGAGCCCCGGCATAGGCGATGCTGGCGAAGATCGCGAAATACGGAATCCGCAAATCCATGGCCAGCCGGTCGCGCAGCGCCATGATCTGGGCCCAGCTCACCATCGACATCAGGTGCGCATGCCACAGGTAACTCAGGCGGAAGCGCCCGCCCATGCCCAGCATCACGCCCATCGACGTGGTCATCGGCAGGAACCGGGCATTCGCCAGGGCCACCGCCAGAACGATCACCAGCGCCCCGTCGCCCTTCGCATAGCTGTCGACCAGCGCCACCTGACCCGGCATCGCCCAGATCGTCGCCGATGCCACCGTGGCCAGCGTGACCGACAGGTCGTTGGCGCGGGCGAGTGCGCCGAAGCCGAAGCTTGAGGTGAACACGCCCACGATGGCCGCGGTCAGGGTTCCCGATGTGGCCCCGACCTCGGCCCATGCCGCACGCCAGGGCGACGGAGGCATTCCGGTCCGCCGCCGCTCAGACGTCGAGCAACAGGCGCTGCGGGTCTTCCAGAACCTCTTTCATGCGCACCAGGAAGGTCACCGCCTCGCGCCCGTCGATGATGCGGTGATCGTAGGAGAGCGCGAGATACATCATGCTCGCGACCCGGATGCTGTCATCGGCATCGACCACGGGCCGCTTCTGCACCTTGTGCATGCCCAGGATGGCGGATTGCGGCGGGTTGATGATCGGCATCGACAGCAGCGAACCGTAGACGCCGCCATTGGAGATCGTGAAGGTCCCGCCGGTCATGTCGGCAATGGTCAGCTTGCCGTCGCGTGCGCGCTTGCCGAACTCCGCAACCTGCGCCTCGATACCGGCGAAGCTGAGCCGGTCGGCGTCGCGCAGAACCGGCACGACAAGACCCTGCGGCGTGCCGACGGCGACGCCGATGTCGTAGTAATTCTTGTAGACGATCTCGTCGCCGTAGATCTCGGCATTGACGGCCGGAAATTCCTTGAGGGCGACGATGGCTGCCTTCACGAAGAAGGACAGGAAGCCGAGCCGGACGCCGTGCTTCTTCTCGAACGCTTCGCGATACTCGCTGCGCAGCCGCAGCAGCGCGTCCATCTCGATCTCGTTATAGGTCGTCAGCATCGCCGCCGTGTTCTGGGCGTGCTTCAGACGTTCGGCGATGCGCTGCCGCAGCCGCGACATCCGCACGCGCTCCTCGCCCCGCGGGTCCTCCGGACGCGGCGGCAGGGATGCCGCCGGAAGAATGGTCTGCGCCGGTGCCGGTGCGGCCTGGGCGGGAGTCGGTGCCGGCGCCGGACGCGGCGCCTCGCCGCCCGGCTTGGGCCCCGGCGCGCCATCGGTCTGGTTCAGCACATCTTCCTTGGTGATCCGGCCTTTCGGTCCCGTGCCGGCGATCTGCGCGGCGTCCAGTTCCTTCTCGGTCACCAATTTGCGCACGGCGGGCGAAAGCGGCGGGGTCTCGCCGGATGCCGCCTTCGGCGCGCTTGCCGGCTCGGCAGCCGGCGCCGCCTTCGCGGGGGCCGGGGCGCTTGCAGCAGCCGCGGCCTTGGGCGCCGGCTTCTCAGCGGCGGCGCCTTCGGAGATTTCTCCGAGCATGGCACCCACCGCCACCTCGGTCCCTTCCGGCGCGACGATCTCGGCCAGCACGCCGGCGCTCGACGCAGATACCTCCAAGGTCACCTTGTCGGTTTCCAGCTCGACCAGCGGCTCGTCGACGGCCACAGCATCGCCGGGCTTCTTGAACCATTTCGAAACAGTGGCTTCCGTCACCGATTCGCCGAGCGTGGGCACCACAATCTGAACCATCATCCGCCTCTCTTACCGGCCAGCCGCAGCGGCCGCGATGCTATGCGCGTGCCGCTTTCGCACGCTTGGGCGCCCGCGCCACCGCGCGCGCCGGAAGGGTGAGCGCCTCGTCGACCAGCCGCGCCTGCTGCACGCTGTGGCGGCGCAGCAGGCCGGTGGCCGGCGCCGCGGCTGCGTCGCGGCCGATATAGACCGCTCGTCGCTCCGCATGCCGGAGGCCGTCCAACACCTCCTCGATCAGCGGGTTGACGAAGGACCAGGCACCCATGTTCTTCGGCTCCTCCTGGCACCAGACGATCTGGGCATTGGGGAACCGCCCCAACTCCTCCGCCAGCGCACGCCGCGGGAAGGGATAGAGCTGCTCGACGCGCAGCAGGTAGACATCGTCCAGCCCGCGGCTGTCGCGCTCTTCCAGCAGATCGTAATAGACCTTGCCCGAGCACAGGACGACACGCCGGATACGCGCATCCTCGGCCAGCCGGCCTTCCCACTGCGCATGATCCCAGAGCACACGGTGAAAGGTCGTGTCCGGCCCCATGTCCGACAGCGGCGACACGCAGCGCTTGTGCCGCAGCAGCGATTTCGGGGTCATCAGGATCAGCGGCTTGCGGAAGCTGCGGCGCACCTGGCGACGCAAGGCATGGAACAGGTTCGCCGGCGTGGTCAGGTTGCAGACCTGCATGTTGTCCTCGGCGCAGAGCTCGAGATAGCGCTCCAGCCGCGCGGAACTGTGCTCGGGTCCCTGCCCCTCATAGCCATGCGGCAGCATCATCACCAGGCCGCACATGCGCAGCCACTTGGTCTCGCCGCTCGCGATGAACTGATCGATGATCACCTGGGCGCCGTTGGCGAAATCGCCGAACTGCGCCTCCCAGATAACCAGCGCGTGCGGCTCCGCCAGGGCGTAGCCATACTCGAAACCCAGCACGCCGAACTCGGATAGCGGGCTGTCCAGGATCTCGAACGGCGCCTGCCCATAGCGAAGGTTGGACAGCGGGATGTAGCGGTCCTCCGTCTCCTGGTCGATCAGGACGGCGTGGCGCTGGCTGAAGGTGCCGCGCTGGCTGTCTTCGCCGGAGAAGCGCACCGGGGTCGACTCGCATAGCAGCGTGCCCAGGGCCAGCGCCTCGCCGGTCGCCCAGTCCACGCCTTCGCCGGTCTCGATCATCTTCCGCTTCGCCTTGAGCTGGCGGACGATCTTGGGATGAACGTTGACGTTCTGGGGAACCTCCGAGATCGCGAAACCGACCGTGCGCAGCAGGTCCGCATCGACGGCCGTCGTGCCCCGCCGTTCCTCGCCGCTGGCGATCTCCAGCCCCTTCCACCGGCCTTCCAGCCAGTCGGCCTTGTTCGGCTTGTAGCTCGTCCCGGCCTCGAATTCCTGGTCCAGCATCTCCTGGAAGCGCCGCATCAGCGCGTTCCCCTCGCCGGACGGGATCAACCCCTCCTCCTCGAGCCGGCGCGCATACACGTCGCAGACCGAGGGATGTTCCGCGATCCGACGATACATGAGGGGTTGCGTGAAGCTGGGCTCATCGCCTTCATTATGGCCGTGGCGGCGGTAGCACCACAGGTCGATCACCACATCCTTCTTGAACCGGTAGCGGTATTCGGTCGCGATCCGCGCGACATGCACGCAGGCTTCCGGGTCGTCGCCGTTCACATGAAAGATCGGGGCACCCACGGCCTTCGCGACATCCGAGCAGTAGGGCGAGGAGCGCGAATAGGTCGGGCTGGTGGTGAAGCCGATCTGGTTGTTGACAATGATATGGATCGTGCCGCCCGTCTCGTAGCCCTTGAGCTGCGAGAGGTCGAGCGTCTCGGGCACGATGCCCTGGCCGGCGAAGGCCGCGTCGCCATGCAGCAGGATGCCCATCACCTTGGCCCGGTCGGCATCGCCGCGCTGCTGCTGCTTGGCGCGCACCCGGCCCAGAACGACGGTGTTCACCGCCTCCAGATGGCTGGGGTTCGGGCTCAGCGACAGATGCACGTTGCGGCCGTCGAATTCGCGGTCGGCCGAGGTGCCGAGATGGTATTTCACGTCGCCCGAACCCTGGACGTCCTCCGGGTTCGCAGGGTTGCCCTGGAACTCCGAGAATATCGCGCGATAGGGCTTGTGCATGATGCTGGCAAGGATGTTCAGCCGGCCGCGATGCGGCATGCCGAAGATGATCTCCTCCGCACCCAGTTGCGCGCCGCGCTTCAGAATCTGCTCGATGGCGGGGATCAGCGATTCGCCGCCATCGAGGCCGAAACGCTTGGTGCCCGTGAACTTGCGGTCGAGATAGCGCTCGAAGCCTTCCGCCTGAATCAGGCGCTCCAGGATGGTCCGGCGGCCGAGATCGGTGAATTCCGTGCGGTTCCGGATGGTCTCGATCCGCTCCTGGATCCAGGCCTTCTCGTCCGGTTCCTGCTTGTGCATGAACTCCACGCCGATCTTGGCGCAGTAGGTCTGCCGAAGGATGCCCATGATCTCCTTCAGCGAGGCCGTTTCGCGGCCGAGCACATAGTTCAGGAAGATCGGACGATCCATATCGGCGTCCGCAAAACCGTAGGTCCGCGGGTCGAGCTCCGGATGCGGGACCGGGCGGTGCAGGCCCAGAGGATCGAGGTCGGCCTCCAGATGCCCGCGCACACGATAGGCGCGGATCAGCATCAACGCCCGGATGGAATCCTGGGTCGCCTGACGGATCTGCTCGTTTGTCGGCGTGGATTGCGCCACATAGGACACGGGCGGCAAGGGCTGCTGCGGCACGCCCACGACCGCATCGGCCGCATGGCCGTTGCCCCCGATCACGGTCGTGCCGCGCGGTGCCCAGCTGGCACCGCGCAACTCGTCCAGCACGCCGCGGGCGTCGTCGTCGAGGTTCTCGAAATAGCTCGCCCAGCCTGCATCGACCGAACCGCGGTCCTGCATGTATCGGGCATAGAGTTCGGCGATATAGGTCTCGTTCCCGCCGAACAGGAAGGAGGATTCACCGATATACGAGGCCATTCTATCGCTCCCGCCGGGAGGGGCCGACGACGCCTTGGGCGGTGCCGCGGGCGTCGTCCGGCCGGTCGCGCTCCCGTTCGCGTCCGGCCGGCCCTGGCGGGGTTCGGGGCCTAGCCCCGGAGCGCCGCCAGCATGGTGTTGCCGATTTCGGCCGGGCTGTTGGACACACGGATTCCTGCGCTGCGCATGGCATCCGTCTTGCCCTCGGCCGTCCCCTGGCCGCCGGAGATGATCGCTCCGGCATGCCCCATCCGCTTGCCCGGAGGCGCGGTCGAGCCCGCGATGAAGCCGCAGATCGGCTTCTTCGTCTTGCTGTCCTTGATGAACTGCGCGCCTTCTTCCTCGGCGGTGCCGCCGATCTCGCCGATCATGATGATGCCCTGGGTCTCGTCGTCGCCCAGGAACATGTCGAGACAGTCGATGAAGTTCGTGCCGTTCACCGGATCGCCGCCGATGCCGATGCAGGTCGTCTGACCCAGCCCGGCCGCCGTCGTCTGGGCCACCGCCTCATAGGTCAGCGTGCCGGACCGCGAGACGATGCCGATCTTGCCGCGCTTGTGGATATGGCCCGGCATGATGCCGATCTTGCATTCGTCCGGCGTGATCACGCCCGGGCAGTTCGGCCCGATCAGCCGCGTCTTCGACCCCGACAGCGCGCGCTTCACCCGCACCATGTCGAGCACCGGAATACCCTCGGTGATGCAGATCACCAGCGGAAGCCCGGCATCGATGCCTTCCAGGATCGCATCCGCCGCGAAGGGCGGCGGAACATAGATCACCGAGGCATTGGCACCGGTCCGGGCCACCGCCTCGGCCGTGGTGTCGAACACCGGCAGGCCGAGATGCGTCGACCCGCCCTTGCCCGGCGTCACGCCGCCGACCATGCGCGTGCCATAGGCGATCGCCTGTTCGGAATGGAAGGTGCCCTGCGCGCCGGTGAAGCCCTGGCAGATGACCTTGGTGTCCTTGCCGACCAGAACGGCCATCAGTTTGCCTCCTTCACGGCTTTGACGATCTTTTCCGCAGCATCGGCGAGATTGTCGCCGGCGATGATCGGCAGACCGGATTCGGCCAGGATCTTCTTGCCCAGATCGACGTTCGTGCCTTCCAGCCGAACCACGAGCGGCACCTGGAGGCTGACTTCGCGCGCCGCCGCAACCACGCCTTCGGCGATCACGTCGCAGCGCATGATGCCGCCGAAGATGTTGACCAGGATGCCTTCGACATTGGCGTCCGACAGGATGATCTTGAACGCGGCCGTAACGCGCTCGCGCGTGGCCCCGCCGCCGACATCCAGGAAGTTCGCCGGCGCACCGCCATACAGCTTGATGATGTCCATCGTGGCCATCGCCAGCCCGGCGCCGTTGACCATGCAGCCGATATTGCCGTCGAGCTTGATGTAGTTCAGCTCATAGCGGCTGGCCTGAAGCTCGGTCGGGTCTTCCTCGTCCTCGTCGCGCATTTCGAGGACATCGGCATGCCGGAACAGCGCGTTGTCGTCGAAGTTCATCTTCGCGTCCAGCGCGATGACGTCGCCCGAGCCGGTGACGACCAGCGGATTGATTTCCAGCAGGCTCACATCCAGCTCGGTGAAGGCGCGGTACATCGACAGCAGGAACCGGCTCGCCGCCGAGACCTGCTTGCCTTCGAGGCCCAAGCCGAACGCGATCTTACGGGTGTGGAAGGGCTGCATCCCGGTCGCGGGGTCGATGGCCAGCCGGACGATCTTCTCCGGCGACTTCTCGGCAACCTCCTCGATGTCCATGCCACCCTCGGTGGAGGCCATCACGGTGATCCGGCTCGTGGCGCGGTCGATCAGCAGGGCGAGGTACAGCTCGCGCGCGATGTCGCAGCCCTCCTCGACATAGACCCGCTTGACCTCCTTGCCGTCAGGCCCGGTCTGCTTGGTGACCAGGACATTGCCCAGCATCGCCGCCGCATGGTCGCGCACTTCCTGCGCGCTCTTGGCGAGGCGTACGCCGCCCTTGCCGTTCGGATCGTTCTTGAACCGGCCGGCGCCGCGGCCGCCCGCATGGATCTGGGACTTGACCACCCAGACCTTGCCGCCGAGCGTCTCGGCGACGCTGGCAGCCTCATCGACATGGTAGGCGACCCCACCGGCGGGTACGGCCACGCCGAATTTCTTCAGCAGGCCCTTTGCCTGATATTCATGAATGTTCATCTAGCTTCGCAGCCTGCTTGCCATTGCGGAAAAGACCACCCCCGTCTGCGTAGGCTGTCCGGCCGGGCACCCGCCCGGCCGCACCGCACACACTGTATCACCCGACAATCGTTGCGCGAAGGTTACGCACCGCGTCGGTCCGTGAATAACCGTCAGGCCTTGCCGTCCTTGGCCATGCCTTCGACAACGGTGATCAGCTCGCGCACGGCATTGACCGAGTTGTCGAACATCGCCTGCTCGTCGGCATTCAGCGAAATCTCGACGACCCGTTCGACGCCGCCCTCGCCGATCACCACCGGCACGCCGACATACAGCCCGTCCAGGCCGTAGGCGCCCTTCACATAGGCGGCGCAGGGCAGGACGCGCTTCTTGTCGCGCAGATAGGAGGCCGCCATCGTGATGGCCGAAGACGCCGGCGCGTAGAAGGCCGAGCCCGTGCCGAGCAGGTTGACGATCTCGCCGCCGCCGAAGCGGGTGCGCTTCACGATCTCGTCGATCTTGGCCTGGGTGGTCCAGCCCATCTTGATGAGGTCGGGCACCGGGATGCCGGCAACCGTCGAATAGCGCACCAGCGGCACCATCGTGTCGCCATGGCCGCCGAGCACGAAGGCGGTGACGTCCTCGACCGAGACCTTGAATTCATCGGCCAGGAAGTAGCGGAACCGGGCGCTGTCCAGCACGCCGGCCATACCCACCACCCGCTGATGCGGCAGGCCGCAGGCTTCCTGCAGCACATGGACCATGATGTCGAGCGGGTTGGTGATGCAGATCACGAAGGCATCGGGGCAGTTCTCGCGGATGCCCTTGCCGACGGCGTGCATCACCTTGGTGTTGATGCCGATCAGATCGTCGCGGCTCATGCCCGGCTTGCGCGGCGAGCCCGCGGTGACGATCACGACGTCCGCACCCTTGAGCGCCTTATAGTCGTTGGCGCCGCTGATCGCGGAATCGAACCCCTCGACCGGCGATGCCTGCACCAGATCGAGCGCCTTGCCCTGCGGCACGCCCTCGACGATGTCGAACAGCACGACGTCGCCCAGTTCCTTGAGACCGGCGAGCAGCGCCAGCGTGCCGCCGATATTGCCTGCGCCGACCAGCGCGATCTTGTTCCGAGCCATGAGATTTTCCCGTTTGCCTCAGTTGATCGGGTCTGCGCCACCTTGACCTGAGCGCGAGCCGGCGCCGGCCCCTCCGAAATCGAGGGTTTCCTACAGCGAATCGCGCCATCGGGCAAGGCGCCCGCGGGTGCTTTTCACACTCACTTGCGGAAACGCTGCCACCAGGATTTCGCGGGCTTCGGATCGTCCGGGAAATCGAAACTCGGCCCATAGCGGTCCAGCCACGCGTTCAATATCTCCATATTCAGCCAGACCGACCGCCCGACGCCGCGCGGCAGAAGGTGACGCTCGATCCGCCCGCGACCTTCCGCCTCCGCATGCACGACAACGCCCGTGCCCAGAAGCCGCCGCCGCAGGATGAAACGCGAATAGACCTTCTCCCATCGGATGCGCGTCACCCCGTAGGTCTCGCGCATCTCGATGCCCTCCTTCGAGAGCCAGATCCCCGAGGCGCCCGGCAGATGCGCGGCGAGAAAGGCCAGCGAGCCGATCAACAAAAACAGCGCCAGCAGATTCGCGCTCGGAATATGGGGTTCGCCGATCTGATGGACGGCCAAGGCCGTCGCGATGCAACCGAAGGCAAGCGTCCCGTTCTGGAGCCAGTTGGGGCCGATATAATCCGGACCGGGGGGCGGCGCGTCCGACTCCGCCGCCGGTTGCGGCGCGTTGCTCGCGGGTTCCGTGGTCATGATCCCTCCATCGCCCCATGATGGGGCAGATCGAAATAGGCGTCGGTCTGCATCTCCATCAGGCGGCTGATGGTGCGCTCGAATTCGAAGGCATGGGTCTCGCCGCGATACAGGTCGTGCGGCGGGACGGCGGCCGCCATGATCAGATTGCAGCGCAGCTCGTACAGGGTGTCGATCAGCGTCATGAACCGCTTCGCTTCATTGCGCCGATCCTCTGAAATCCGCGGCACGCCGTCGAGGACGATCGTATGGTAATGCTGGGCGATGCGCAGATAATCCTCGGCGCCCAGCGGACGGGAGCACAACTCCTCGAAACCGAACCATGCGACCCCGCGTGCCGTGCGCCCGACCTGGATCTCGCGGCCCTTGACGGTCAGCGTTTCGGAGCCCGGCTCCGCCCCCTCGGTCAGATCGTCGAAGGCCTGCTCCAGGGCGCGATGCGACGCCGGCCCCAGCGGCGCATGATAGACCTTCATCGCCTTCAGCCGGGCGAGGCGGTAGTCGATCGGCGCCGCGACCTCCAGCACGTCCAGCCGCTCCTTGAGCAGGGCGATGAACGGCAGGAAGCGCTCGCGCTGCAGGCCGTTGCGATACAGCATGTCCGGCGGGAAATTCGAGGTCGCGACCACCACCACCCCCTGGGCAAGCAACGCCTCGAACAGCCGGCCCAGGATCATCGCATCGGCGATGTTGGTGACGTGAAACTCGTCGAAGCACAGCAGCCGGACCTTCTGGGCGATATCCGCCGCCAGTTGCGGCAGCGGATCGCGGTCCGAGCGGCGGTCCTTGTCGCGGCGCCAGACATGCAGGGCGTCGTGCACCTCGATCATGAAGGCGTGGAAATGCACGCGGCGTTTCTTCTCCACCGGCGCGCTGCGGAAGAACAGGTCCATCAGCATCGACTTGCCGCGCCCGACCGGGCCGTGCAGGTAAAGCCCGCGCGGCGGTTGCACGGCCGCACGCCGATCCAGACCCAGCCGGGCCCGCCATCCGGTTGCGGGCTCTACCGGACGATAGCCGATCAGGGAGTCATGCAGCGCCTGCAGCCGCTGAACGGCGCGCGCCTGCATCGGATCGTCCTTCAACGCGCCGCTCTGCCGCAGGATTTCGTATGCGGCGGCCGGGCCGTCGGGATGCGCGGCCTCCCCGACCCTGAGGGCGTGGTCGGTTTCAGAATTGGCGGTATCGGGCGTCATCGGGCCGGACGATTTCCGTCATAAAGAGAACGCTGCGGGGTCTGCCTCATGGCGCGTGCGCATGCAAGCCCCAACCGTCGGCAGACACCGTCGATTCCTCCTGCGAGATGCTTCGTTCCATCTCGCGCCGAAGCCGGACCGCTTCGTGCGACCCGTCGATTTCAACGTCGGCCCACCGCACGACATCGCCCGCCGCGACGTCCGCGGCGAGCCGGACGCCATGGGCAAGACCGATCGGCAACGCGCCGACAGCCAAGGAAGCCTGCGCCGGCATCAGCCGGCCCCAGACGGTATAGCCCCCCTCGCCGTCCAGCATCTCGTCCCGGCGCAGCGGCCGCTTGGCGACCGATGCCACATCGCCGCGCCAGCCCGCCGGCGCGCCCGTCGCCTCGCCCCGCAGGGCGATGCTGGCGACCGAAATGCCGAGTTCCAGGCCGATCAGATGATAGGGTTTGTACATCGCCGCATACCGGCCGCTCGCATCGGTGGAAAGCCCATATTCGGCGAAGCAGCGCGCCACATAATCGTCCGGCGCCCGAAATGTCGCATAGACACCCCAGCGCAGGTCGCGCGCCAGAGGCCGG
>JBFWNZ010000039.1:0-17912 GCA_050250795.1 Alphaproteobacteria bacterium
GTGCCACGATGGTTTCCGTCGCGTTCCGCACCTCGCCGACCTGGATGAGGCTGTAGACGCCCAGCACGACGATCAGCACGATGACGGCGCCGAAGCTGAGGACCAATCTGTTTGCGATCGTCACGTGTTTCGGCTCCAGTTATGAAGGTGGAAGCGTCTCGGCAGAAACAAGCCGGTCGAGATCGACCAGCGCGAGAAGCGGGCCGTCCAGTTCGCCGGTTCCCGCGCTCCGCGCATAGGCCGAGACGGCGGGCGGCGACGCCGGCAGCGGGGCCGCCTCAGCCGCGGTCAGGGGAATCGCAGTGGCAACGCCCAGAATGCGGTCGACGCGGATCGCGACACGCGGCGGCGGACGGCGCAGCGCCACGATGAAGCCGGGCGTCGTCACGGCGGATGTTCCCGTCAGCCAGGCCCCCAGATCGAAGACGTGGAAGAACGCTCCAGCCTTGCCGGTCAGGCCGATCATGGCCGCCGGCTGTCCCGGCAACGCGGCCGCGCGCTGAAACCGCGCCACGGTGGCGACGCCTTGCAACGGCAGGCCGTAAAGGCTGCGGCCGAGAGCACAGACGAGAACCGATGCCGCATCCGTCGGGCCATCCTCGGCGGCCGGCCGGGCAAGCCGCCGGGTCCGCTCGTCGAGCAACCTCTCGCGCATCGCATGCGGCCGGCCGACGGGATCGGTGAGGACCTCGCCGGTCAAGCCGCTTCATCCGAAATCAGCCGATCGACCTGCATCCGCACCTGCACACCGAACTCTCCGGCCGTGATCCCGTCCCCCTCGGGCAAGGGCAGATCGCGCGGCAAGGCGCCGGCCAGCCGGGCGGCGTTTATCAGCGACCGGCGGCCGGCGTCCCGGCGACCGGTGCCAAGCAGCAGCAGCGCAAGGCGATGATGGGCAAGGACGAAACCGCGATCGAGATAGAGCGCGCGACGCAGCGCAGCCTCGGCGGCAACGGCGTCCCCCGCATCGTGGTGCAGAATCGCATCGTGATAATGGCAGACCGCCGCAGTCGGATAGGCCGCCAGAAGAGCCTGGGCAAGCTGCCGGGCCGCGGCATCCTCCCCCGCTTCGACGTGCCGGCGGAGTCGATCGAGTTCGGCATCGAGCATCGACAGCGATGCAGCAGACGGAACTGCCGGCAGCGGCGACGGCCGGACATCGGCCACAGGCGGCAACGGTGCGAGCGGCACAGCCGCCGCCGACGGCTCCGACACCTGGTCCCCGGCGGGCAGGGCGGCAGGCGCCATCGACGGAATCGCGCCGTCGAGCAGCGTCGATTCCACATGCCCCAGTAGCAGCGTCCCCTCCGCCGCAAGGCAGTTCCGCAACGCCTTTATCGCCGCCTGCGCCGTGGCCGGATCGAAATAGATCAGGACATTCCGGCAGAGGATCAGGTCGAACTCGCTCCATTGCAGCGGCGGCGCATCCGACAGCAAATCCAGAATATTCTGCCGTTCGAAGCGGACGAGACGGCGGTACTCCGCCCGCAAAGTCCATATCTTGCCGTCCGCCGTCGTGAAATAGCGCTCGCGCAGTTCCGGCCCAAGGCCACGGAGAGCCCAGCGGCCGTAGGATGCGCGCCGCGCCAGGGCCAAGGCGCGTTCGCTGATGTCGCCGCCGACCAGCGAAATACGCCAATCCTCGACCGCGGGCCCCAGCATCTCGCGCAGCAGAACCGCCACCGAATAGGGCTCCGCCCCATTCGCGCATCCGATGCTCCAGATGCGCAGGCGCCTGGTCGTCCGCCGCCGTTCCAGCAAATCCGGCAGGACCCGTGTTCGCAACGCATGGAAATGGTCCGGATAACGGAAGAAATAAGTCTCCCCGATGGTGATCTCGTCCTCAAGGGCGCGCCATTCCGCCTCGCCCTCCGGCCCAAGCAGAAGCGCTGCGTAATCGTCGGTCGTCGCGCAACCGCTCGCCGCCATCCGGAGATTGACCCGATCGCGCAAGGCGCGATCCTTGTCGGCATAGTAGGAGTGACCCGTCCGGCGGATCAGCGCCTGCCGGATCCGCACAAAGGCGCCATCCGCCGGCAGGTCGCCCGGCGCGCTCATGCCGGCACCGCCGACCATTCGTCGAGACGGGCCTGGACCGCCGCGCGCAGATCGGCCAGACGGGCCTTCTCCGCCGCGAACAGGATGCGGTCCGGGGCCAGCAGGCTCACCGTCCCGCCGGCATCCTCGATCTCGGCCGCCACGCAATCGTTGAGCGTGGTCTCCGCACGCACCGGCATCGCGGCGTCGGCCGGCACCGGCCGTACATCGAGCACCCGATCGACCAACAGGGCCGCCGGTTCGATGCGGTCGGCAAGCACAAGGAGATGGCTGTCGAAGATGTCCGGCGCGGCGGTATCCCCCACCCCCAAAAGCCGGCGCCCGTCCAGAACGGGCACCGCGCGACCGCCGACATTGGCAAAGCCCAGCAGCGGCCGCGGAAGCCCCGGCGGCACCGCCAGACGGGGCGTCGCGGCAATCTGCGCCACGGCAAAGTGCGGCAGAGCGCAGATCGCGCCGCCGCACTGAAAGAAGACCAGAGCCTGCGCCAACACCGTCACATTGCCTCCGGGGGGATCGCAGCGATCTTTTCACGCCCCCCCGCAATGTCAACCGGCCCGGTGCGAATGCGTCTCTTTTAAATATCCGGATCGAAAGAGTTCGGAGGGGCCGGCACCGCCATACCGCGCCGGCCCCTCCGCAAGCCGCATCAGAAGCTGGCGGTCTCGCGCTCCGGCGCCTTCGGCTTCATCGCGATGAACACGCAACGGCCGACCATGGCGCCGATGGCCACCGAGAACAGCGCGATCTTGATGAATGACGGCTGGGGCGACCAGCCGCCGGTCACGATATGCGCAACCGCCACGATCAGGGCCGTCAGCACGATCGCAGACGCAACCGAAACAGAAGCAGGGCTCTTCATTGTCCATTCTCCACGTCCGCGGCCGCCGCGCAGCGGCAGGGCGCGAACCTAAGGGGCAGCCGTCATCGACGGCGCCCGGATTGTCTCGAAACCCGCCATCGCCCGCCCGGCCCCGGCCGCGCACGCAGCGCAGACGCCATCCTTGGGCCGGGCCGCAACCGGCGGCAGTCCGTCGTCAGATGTGGAGAATCGGAGAGGGAGGGCCGGTCGGCGCCGGACGCAGATGCGCCCGCTCGCGATATCCGGCGCCCGGAACCGGGATTCCGGCCGCACCGGACCGCCCGGCGAACGGCAGCGCGACGCTGCTTTCCGGCACGCCGCCCGCGACCGGCTCGACATCGCCGGCCGGAAGTCTCGGCTTGACCTTGGGGAGCAGCGCCTGCGCCGTCCCTGCGAAATCCGAAACCGCCGCCTTTTGCAGTTCGGGGCCGGCGGCACGATTCAAGCCCGCCTGCCCGCCCCGCTGAAGCGGGGCATCCGGCAGGCTTGCGATGCCGGCCAGCAGGGCAAGGCTCAACGCCACGCGGTTTACGCGACGCAGAAGACCCGTGAGTGAAAATGGCGTGCCGGTCATCATGAGGACCAGCGTAGCGGCCCCGACCTGCAACCGAAAACACTATGCATGTATAGACGCGCTATCGGTTTCGAATAGCGCAAGACGGCCGCGGGAAAACTGGCTGCACCGCGCTAAACACGGGCCTTTACGGTACGATTCACCGGGCGGAGAGATGTGGCGTCCCCAGCGGGATTCGAACCCGCGTCGCCGCCGTGAAAGGGCGGTGTCCTGGGCCTCTAGACGATGGGGACCGCGTAGGGCCGGCGTGGCCGCATGGTTTAGCCGCAGTGCGGAAGCAGGTCAAGAAACGCCTTGGCCCAATCGGCAAGTCTTGCCTGCCCGGACGGAACTGCCCGGTTCATGGCGGGACACGCGCCCGGAAATCCGCCTTTCCGTCTCTGGCATCGCGCTTGCACGCGCGTCAGCGGATCAGAGCGGCCGAAGCCGGCCGAGGGAGCGGTGGCATGACCTTCTATGGCCTGTTTTCACCCAGCGTCTCAGCGCTGCGCGGGCAAAGCTTCGCGTTCCAGACCATCTCGGAAAACATCGTCAACTCGACGACTCCCGGCTTCAAGCGCGCCGACACCCGCTTCCAGGAGGTCGTGAACCTGGCCGGCGCGGTCACGAACCCGTCCCAGCCGGCCCAGCAGAGCTATGGCGGGATGTACGGCCTCAACCAGTACTTCCTCGACGCGCAGGGCGTGATCGCCGCAACCCAGCGCCCGCTCGACGTCGCCATCAACGGCCAGGGCTTTCTCGTGACCAATGCCGAGATCGACGGAAGCTCGGAATACCAGTTCACCCGCGCCGGGCAGCTCGGGCTGCAGGTGACGGACAACGGCACCTATCTCGTCGACGGGTCGGGCCAGTACGTCTTCGGCTGGCCGTCGGACGGCAATGGCGGCTTCAGCTCGGGCACGGCGCTGACCTCCGCCTCGGCCATCCAGGTGGACAGCAGCGCCTTTATCTTCGACGCGGCGGCGACGACGAACGCCACCTTCACCGCGTCCCTGCCCTCGCAGGCTGCGGTCGGCGACACGCACACGGCCGGCATCGGCGTGTACGACGCCAGCAGCGGCGAACATGCGATGACGCTCAGCTTCACAAAGACCGGCACGAATACCTGGGACGTAACGCCCAGCTTCGCCGACGGCTCGACGGTGACGTCGGCCGTACCCATCGCCATGACCTTCGACGCGACGGGCGCCCTCGTCTCGCCGACCTCGGACAGCATCGACGTGACGTTTCCGGATGCCAGCACCACCTCGGTCGCCGTCGACTTCTCCGGCATGACCCAGTATGTCGACACCTTCAGCGTTCGCTATGTCGACCGCGACGGCAACCTCCAGGGCGAATTGAACAGCGTTTCGATCACCGGCGACGGCGTGATCGAGGGCGTCTTCTCCAACGGCATGCGACAGGATCTGTACAAACTGGCGCTGGCGACCTTCCGCAGCCCGAACCAGCTTGCCACCCGCGGCGACACCCACTATGCCCAGACCGCAGGGTCCGGCGATGTCACGCTGTATGAGGCCGACGAGACGGAATTGGGAAGCTTCGTGGCGGGCGCGGTGGAGGAATCCAATGTCTCGATGGATTCCGAATTCACCAAGATGGTGATCACCCAGCAGGCCTACAACTCGTCCGCCCAGGTCATCCGCACCGTGGACGAGATGATGCGGGTCGCATCCGACCTCAAGCGCTAAGCGAAACCGGCGCCGCATGACGCGGCGCCGGCACCGATCGCATGTCTACGAGCGCTCGGGTTCCGCCTCGTTGCGCGGCTCCAGGGCCATGAATGCGCACCGGCCGACGACCCCGCCGACGATCACACCCAGGATCATCAGATTCGTCATATCCGGCGGCAGGCTCCAGCCGGCCGTAAACGCCTTGGAAAGACCCACCGTCAGGCCGCCGGCCGCCAAGCCGATCAGAACCGACCAAAGAACTGGAGACTTTTTCATTTCTTCCTCCTTTTTTACGACAGTTTCTGCGTATAGATACGCCGCTCCCGTTCCCGGAAAATGTCCCAGGTTTCACGCAAATCGGCGCATTCAGGGTCGCGATATCCGGGAGAGATAAATGGCCCCGGACTACAGATCGCCCGAAGGCGGTCCCGTCCAATCCGGGAGATAGCCGGATGAAATCCTGCGGGGAAAATCCAGGCATCCCTGCAAGAATCCAGCGGTTGCGATTCGCATGGCAGAATCGCCGGGCAAGACCCCGCAAGAATCTGTCGCCGCGCTCGCGACGACGAGACGTATCCTCGATTGGCTGGGGGCATATACGAGAGGAACGCGCGTGCGCGGAACCACTTCCGCGGTCGAATCCCGGGCTGTCCCGTACTCGACCCTCTCTTCCGCTATCGAGGGGCCCGCAACCGGGGCCAAGGCGAGTGCAAGGGCCAGCAACGCTGCCCGCGCCGCAAAGCGCAACCCGTCGCCAAGACCGCAGAAAATTCCCCCGAACTTACGCATCACCCAATTAGATTGGTTCCACGATAGGGAATTCCAACCCTGCGATCGGGAATTTCTGAATATTTCTTCGAAAGATCGACTGAAAAGACTTAAAGATCGACAATTTGTCCAGACAATATCCGGTCGGGTTCGATCAAACGAAACTCTGCCGGAACTGCAAGCGCGATGGGTTTGGCGTAAGAGGAAGGGGCCGGCGATCGCCGGCCCCTCCGACACCTAAAAGCTGGCCGGCTCGGCTTCGGCCTTCCGCGGCACCAGCGCCATGTAGACGCACCGGGCGACCACCGCCGCGACGAACAGGCCCAGGATCGACAGCTTGCCCAGCCCGGGAGGGGACGGCCAATCCGCCGACCACATATAGGCGATCAGAACGGTCAACACGCCGGAGATCACGCCCAGCGCAATCGACGATACCATCGGATTCTTCTTCATCTCAGTCTCCGTCCCTGACGCGGCCACGCATCGGCGGCGTAAACAGGGCTTTTACGGGCAAAGCGGCACGGAAACCGGCCGGCAATACGCCCGAGATCGTTGCAACGAGGTTTCGGCTGGCCGGAAATGCGAGTTCCCGGCCTGTACGATCACGCAGGTAGGACCGGCGGACCCGTTGCATCGGGACGGAGATGAAGCTTGCGAAACCTCGCAAGCGAATCGGCCGGCAGCCTCCAGCCGCCGGCGAAAGAATCCAGGAACAGCGACCCGTCCGAAAACGGGCACATCGCCGGCATCTGGTCCGGACTGCCGATGACGACCCGCAGCTTGCTCTTCGCTGGCGCCTGTATGGCGCCAGCCCGGCTGCCTGGAACCGTCGTCGGTTGACCGCCGATCTCGATCCAGCTTCCTCCCTCGCCGCCGAACATTGCACGCGGCAGTGCCGGCAAGCCCCCGGCCGCGATCAGCAGGGCGCAGGCGAGCGCCAGCCAGCGCACGGCGGTCGGTAACGGAGAGAGGTGCTTCAGCCTGTTCATGGCGGCGCAAAACTAGCGGAGCGACGCGACTTATCCAAGATGGCGCGAGATGCTTTCGCGACTTTACACGCGCGCGGCGTCTTCGATGGTGAGCTGGACCTCGTCGCGCCCCTGCCAACTGTCCAGCCGGAGATGCCCCGCTAGATGCAGCGGCATGCCATGCGCGCCCAAAAGGGTATCGCCAAGGGGCGTATCGACGGCACGAAAGGCGATCCCTTTGAGCCGCCCACCGCCCTCGCCGGCCAGGATGCAGCGCACATGCGCGCCGCCGACGATATCCGCCCGGACAATCCGCGTCGCCGGCAAGGCGAAGCGCGGCTCCGGGTTCCCGGCACCGAAGGGCCCCAGACGGGCTAGCATCTGGGTCAGTTCCGGCGTCGCCCCGGCAGGCTGAACGGCCGCGTCGATCCCGAGCCTGGGCACGATTCCGCCCGGACCGATCTGCCCGGCGATACGGTCGGCCAGGAAATCGCGCAACGCCGCCTCGCGGCCGCAGTCGAGGGTGAAACCGGCTGCCATCGGATGCCCGCCGCCATTGACCAGCAACCCGGCCTGCCGTGCCGCCACCACGGCCGCCCCCAGGTCGATGCCGGGCACCGACCGTCCCGAGCCCTTTCCGATCCCCTCGCTGCGTGCGACCACGCAGGCCGGCCGGTTGTAGCGGTCCTTGAGCCGGCCGGCGACGATGCCGATGACCCCCGGATGCCAGCCATCCGCCGCAACGAAGACGAGTCCGTCGCCGCCGGCGCCCTCCACCTGCTCCATCGCCTGTTCCAGGCAGGCAGCCTCGATGGCCCGGCGCTCGGCGTTATAGGCATCGAGCCGCTCGGCGATCTCGCGGGCGCGCGCCGTATCCGCAATGGCCAGCAGTTCCGCACCCAGCGCCGCTTCGCCGACCCGGCCGCCGGCATTCACGCGCGGCCCCAGCAGGAAACCCGCATGGTAGGCTTCGGGCGGCCGGTCGAGCCGCGCCACATCGCCCAGGGCGCAGAGCCCGATATTGCCGCGGCGCGCCATGATCCGCAGCCCCTGGGTGACAAAGGCCCGGTTGAGGCCGGTCAGGGGCACGACGTCGCAGACGGTGCCGAGTGCCACCAGATCGAGCCATTGCAGCAGATCGGGCTCGCGACGGCCCGACACCCGGTACCATCCCGCCTCGCGCAGCGCACGGTTGAGCGCCACGACAAGCAGAAAGGCCACGCCCACCGCCGCCACATGGCCCAGCGGGCTGGGATCGTCCAAGCGGTTCGGATTGACCACGGCGACCGCACGCGGCAGCCGGGGCTCGGCGACGTGATGGTCGACCACGACGACATCGAGACCGGCCGCCGCCGCGCCGTCGAGCGCATCGAAGGCGGTGATGCCGCAATCCACCGTCACGACGACGCCCGCCCCCTCGCCCTGCAGCCGCAGCAGGGCCGGAAGGTTCGGACCGTAGCCCTCGGTCATGCGGTCGGGCACATAGACGCGGATGCGCGCGCCCACCGCCTCGAAAAAGCGGCGCAGCAATGCGGCCGAGGTTGCCCCGTCGACGTCGTAGTCTCCGAACACCGCAATGGTCTCGCCGCCTTCGACGGCACGGACCAGCCGCGCGACCGCGCGATCCATGTCGCGCAGATGCAACGGATCGGGAAGCTGCTCGCGCAGGCTGGGATTCAGGAACAGTTCGGCACTGTCCAGATCGATGCCCCGCGCCGCCATCGCCGCCGCCACGGCATCGAGCAGACCGTGGCGCTGCGCCAGTGCCAGCGCCGTCCGCTCATCGCCCGCCCGCCGCTCCCAGCGCCGGCCCGTGACCGAGCGCTCGACGCCGAGCAGCAGCGTGCGGTCCGATGTCATGCGTTCTTCGGCGGCGTCCAGGGCTTGCGGGTGAAGTTGTGCACCGCATCGACAACCCGCACCGTCCCCGATTTCGAGCGCATCACCAGCGACTGCGTCTCCGCCCCATGCTCGGTGATCCGCACGCCACGCAGCATCGAGCCGTCCGTGACGCCAGTCGCCGCGAACATCACGTCGCCCTTGGCCAGATCGAGCAGCCCGTATTTGCGATTGAAATCGGTGATCCCAAGCCGTGCGGCGCGGCCCTTCTCATCGTCGTTGCGGAACATCAGGCGTCCCTGCATCTGGCCGCCGATGCAGCGCAGCGCAGCGGCCGCCAGCACGCCCTCGGGCGCGCCGCCGCTGCCGAGATACATGTCGATGGCACTATCGCGGGTCGCCGTGGCGATCACGCCGGACACGTCGCCATCGGAGATCAGCATGATACGCGCACCGGCCTCGCGCACCGCCTTTATCAGCTCGGCATGGCGCGGACGGTCCAGGATGCAGACGACGAGGTCGTTGATCCGCTTGCCCTTCGCCGCGGCCAGCAGACGGAGGTTCTCGGTCGGGCTGCGGTCGAGATCGACGACGCCCTCCGGCAGGCCGCCACCGACCGCGATCTTGTCCATATAGACGTCTGGGGCGTTGAGAAACCCGCCCTCCTCGGCCATCGCAACGACGGCGAGCGCGTTGGGGCCGCCCTTTGCGGTGATGGTCGTGCCCTCCAGAGGATCGAGGGCGATGTCGATCTTCGGACCGGTGCCAAGGCCGACCTTCTCGCCGATATACAGCATCGGCGCCTCGTCGCGCTCGCCTTCGCCGATGACCACGGTCCCTTCGATGGTCAGCGCATTCAGCGCATCGCGCATGGCATCCACCGCGGCCTGATCGGCTGCCTTTTCGTCGCCGCGGCCCATCCAGCGCGACGCAGCCAGCGCCGCCGCCTCAGTCACCCGCACCACTTCCAGCGCAAGATTCCGGTCCATGAACCCAACCGTCTTGGTCACCAATCCATCCTCCCCAGCGGCGGCTTCCGGGCCGCCCGTATCATCCCGTGCGGAACCGCTCGATCCGGATCATCCGGGGCGGCTCCGGTACCGATTGTAACGCAGCGATGGCCTCCAGCGCGCCACGCATCGACGCCTCGACCGTCTCATGCGTGATAATCACCACGGGCACTGCGGCCATCTCGTTGCGGCCGCGCTGGATGACCGATTCGATCGAAATACGGTGGTCGCGCAGGATCGCCGCGACATCCGCGAACACGCCCGGCTCATCGATCACCGTCAGCCGCACGTAATAAGGGCCGATATGCCGGTTCATCGCCGAGGGGGTCGCCGGTTCCAGTACGGATGCCGGCACGCCGAAGGTGGGAACGCAGCGCCCGCAGGCGATATCGACAAGGTCGGCCACCACCGCGGACGCCGTCGGCCCGGCGCCGGCGCCGCGACCTTCGAGCACCGTGGTGTCGACGAAATCCGCCGTCGTCTGGACCGCGTTGAACACGCCCTCGACAGCTGCCAGCGGCATGCCCTTCGGCACCATGGTCGGGTGCACGCGCTGCTGGATGCCATGAGCGGTCCGCTCGGCGATGCCAAGCAGCTTGATCCGGTAGCCGAGTTCCTCGGCATATTCGATGTCGATGGCGCCGACATGGCGCACGCCCTCGATATACACGCTCTCGAAATCGACCTGCGTACCGAAGGCGACGCTGGTCAGGATCGCCAGCTTATGCGCCGCGTCGATCCCGTCGATGTCGAAGCTGGGATCCGCTTCGGCATAGCCCAGTTCCTGGGCCTCGCGCAGCACGTCGCCGAAATCGCGGCCGGTCTCGCGCATCGTGGTCAGAATATAGTTGCAGGTGCCGTTCAGGATGCCCCGCACCCGCTCCACCTGATTGCCGGCCAGCCCCTCGCGCAGTGCCTTGATGATCGGAATGCCGCCCGCCACCGCCGCCTCATAGGCCAGGGACACGCCCTTCGCCTCTGCCGCGCTGGCAAGCCCTGCGCCATGCAGCGCCAGCATCGCCTTGTTGGCCGTGACGACATGTCGGCCGGCCGCGATCGCGGTCTCGACGACCTTGCGGGCCGGGCCGTCGCTGCCGCCGATCAGTTCCACGACCACATCGGCATCGGCATCGGCGGCCATGGCCACGGGATCGTCGTACCAGCGCATGCCGCCGAGATCGACGCCGCGGTCGCGGGTCCGGCTGCGCGCCGATACCGCGGTCACGCGCAGCGGACGTCCCGCCCGCGCGGCCAGCAGATCGCGCTGCTCGGCCAGAAGGCGGACCGTGCCGGCGCCGACCGTGCCGAGGCCCGCGATCGCGATATTCAACGGATCGCTCATCGGGTCGTCCTGTCCCCGTCGCTATTCCGCGACGGCGGCGCGGCGCTCGGCGCGCTCGAGATGCCGGCTGGAATCGGCCAGGAAGGCCTTGATGTTGCGGGCAGCCTGGCGGATGCGCTGGCGGTTCTCCACCATCGCGAGCCGTACATGGCCGTCGCCATGCTCGCCGAAGCCCACGCCAGGCGACACGGCGACCTCTGCCTCCGACAGCAGCAGCTTGGAGAAAGCGAGCGAGCCGATCTCACGGAAGGCAGGCGGGATCGGCGCCCAGGCGAACATCGTCGCCTTGGGGCTGGGCACGTCCCATCCGGCGGCGGCGAAGCTCTCGACCATCACGTCGCGGCGCTGCTGATAATACTGGCGGATTTCATCCACGCATTGCTGCGGACCGTTGAGCGCCGCCGTCGCCGCCACCTGGATCGGCGTGAAGGCGCCATAATCCAGATAGGACTTCACCCGCGCCAGCGCCGCGATCAGCCGCGCATTGCCAGCCGCGAAACCCATGCGCCAGCCCGGCATCGAATAGGTCTTGCTGAGCGAGGTGAACTCGACCGCGATCTCGCGTGCCGCCGGAATTTGCAGAATCGAGGGCGGCGGCACGCCGTCGAAGTAAATCTCGGCATAAGCAAGGTCGGAGAGAATGTAGATGCCGTGGAAGCGGCAGAAATCGACGACCGCCTGATAGAAGTCGAGCCCGACCGTCTCCGCCGTCGGATTGGACGGGAAGTTGATGACCACGGCGAGCGGCTTCGGGATCGAGTGATCGACCGCGCGCTGCAGCGAGGCCAGGAACTCGGCCTGCTTTTCCGCACCCTCGGCATAGGCCGGCAGATGCCGCACCGCGCCGCCGGCGATGATGAAGCCGAAGGCGTGGATCGGATAGCTGGGATTGGGCGACAGCACGATGTCGCCGGGGCTGGTGATCGCCTGGGCGAGGTTGGCGATGCCTTCCTTGGAGCCCAGGGTCGCGATCACCTCGGTCTCGGGATCGAGATGCACATTGAAGCGCCGCGCATAATAGGCCGCCAGCGCCCGGCGCAGGCCGGGAATGCCGCGCGAACTGGAATAGCGGTGCGTCTTGGGATTGCGCACGCATTCGACCAGCTTTTCCACGATATGCGGCGGCGTCGGGCAATCCGGATTGCCCATGCCCAGGTCGATGATGTCGGCACCGGCGGCTCGCGCGCGGTCCTTCATCGCGTTGACCTCGCTGAACACATAAGGCGGCAGGCGCTTGATCCGGTAGAACTGCTCGTTCATGTCCGCTCCGACACCAGGTTGCGACACCATCCCCCGGCGGCGCCTATGTAACGCCGCCGGGGGATGGTGTCGACAGGATAGTTGGACCCATCAGGGTTCATCCGGAAGCCGGCTTGCGGCTTCATCCATCGGTAAGGAAATAGACCTCGGCGCGGCGATTCCACGCCTCGCTTTGCTGCGAAATCTCGGCATAGGCCGGACGCTCTGCCCCCGCGCCGTCGACTTCCACCGCCGACGGCGGCACGCCGCGCCGAACCAGTTCCGTCGCAACGGCATTGGCCCGGTCGAGCGAGACCTTCCTGTTCGCAAGCTGGCCGCGCACGGTCTCCTCCGCGCCCACTCCGACACTGGAATGGCCGACGACGCGAATCCGCCCGCCCGCCCGAAGATAAGCATCCGCAATGGCGTTCAACGCCGCGCGCGAGTCGCCGTCCAGGCCGGAAGAGCCATCGGGGAAATAGATCGTTCCGACATGCAGCGGTCCGCTCCTGGCCGGCGGCGCCGGAGCCGGCGCGGGTTCCGGCGGACGCGCGGCGAGTTGCGTCTGGACCGGGGCCGGTGCGGGAGGCTGCACCGCCGGCGGCGCGGCCACGCGCACCGGGGGCGGCGGCACGATCGCCGGCTGGGGTGGAACGGGCGGCTCGGCACCCGCGGCCGGGGACAGCGCCTCCGGTTCCGGCGCTCGCTTGGGCGCCTCGGGGGCGGTCGCCGGCGCGGTGGCCGGCGCCGCGAACGGACGGGACGGCGCGACCGGCGCGGTGACGCGAACCGGCGGCGGGCCGGACGCCTCGGGAGCGCCGCCCCGGCTGTCGGCCAACTGACGGCCGGTCAGCGCGGACCAGTCGCGGCGGACGACCTCGTCCGAATAGCGGGCGTTCTGCGTATCGGCGACCAGCCCCTCGCGCAGCGCTTCCTTGCGCTCGGTGATGTCGGGCAGCACGGGACGGGGCGGAACGCTGGCCAGGTTCGGATATTTCGACGCATCCTGCGGCGGCAATGCGGGCGCCGCCGTCTTGCTGTCGTCCTCCTCGAACCACGAGACGGGGTTCAGCGCCTCCATGGTGCTGCAGGCGCCGGTGAACAGCAGCGTTGCGGCCAAGGCGGCACCGCGCAAGGCCTGAGCGGCGCGCCTGCTCGCGAGACCGGACCGATTGTTGCTGCACTGCTCACTGATCGACGTCACGACATTCCTCCGACCTCGACGCACCGATTCCGTCCAAGATTAAGGCATGACGCCCGGCGGCTGAGGGTGCTATAGATTCCGCACTGCACAAAACCGGGCGCAAAAGGCGATCCTGATACGACCGGGCAAATATTCGTCCGATTCCGACGGACAAGCACAACTTACCGTCCCTAAACAATAGGGAAAATGAAATGGTCGAGCAAGCCAATACCGAAGTAAAGGGCCCCGATCCCGTCGAATACTCGGCGAACATGGCCAAGATCGCAGAGCGCAGCCAACGCCTGCTGAACGACTTTCTCTTGCGTCAGTCCGAGAACGATACGGTCCCCCTCGCGCCGGAATCCGTCGATCCGCTGAATATCGGCAGCGCCTTCCTCGAAATGACGCGCCGGATGATGGCCGATCCCGCGAGACTGGTACAGGCCCAGGTCGCACTGTGGCAGGACTACATGTCGCTCTGGCAGAATGCGGCCCAGCGCTTCTTCGGCGGCGAGTCCTCGCCGGTGATCGCGCCGGCCCATGACGACCGCCGCTTTTCCGATCCTGCATGGCAGGACAACGGCGTGTTCGACTACATGAAGCAGAGCTATCTGCTGACGGCGCGCTGGCTGCAGAAGACAGTGCGCGATGTCGAGGGGCTGGACGACCAGACGGCCAAGAAGGTCGACTTCTATACGCGGCAGTTCGTGGACGCGATGTCGCCCACCAACTTCCTGCTGACCAATCCCGAGGTTCTCCGCGCGACCTACGAATCCAACGGCGAGAATCTGGTCAAGGGGCTTGAGAACCTGCTTGCCGACCTGGAGAAGGGCAACGGCAAGCTGCGCATCAAGCAGGTGCCGGCGGACGCGTTCGAGGTGGGCGTCACCCTAGCGACGACGCCGGGCAAGGTCGTGTACCAGAACGACCTGCTGCAGCTGATCCAGTACAGCCCGACGACCGAGACGGTGCATCAGACGCCGCTGCTGATCATCCCGCCGTGGATCAACAAGTATTACATCCTCGATCTGCGCCCGAAGAACTCGTTCGTCAAATGGGCGGTGGAACGCGGCATCACGGTGTTTATGGTCTCCTGGGTCAATCCGGACGCCAATCTCGCGAAAAAGTCCTTCGAGGACTACATGCTGGAGGGCCCGCTGGCCTGCCTCGACGCCATCGAGAAGGCGACGGGCGAACGGCAGGCGAACGTCATCGGCTATTGCCTGGGCGGCACCCTGCTCGCCAGCACGCTCGCCTATATGGCCGCCAAGGAGGACGACCGCTTCAAGGCCGCGACCTTCTTCACCTCGATGGTCGATTTCGAAGAGGCCGGCGAGCTCTCCGTCTTCATCGACGAGGAGCAGCTCGCAAGCCTGGAAGAGAAGATGAGCGAGCGCGGCTATCTCGAAGGCACCGAGATGGCGGCCACCTTCAACATGCTGCGGGCGAACGACCTGATCTGGTCCTTCGTCATCAACAACTATCTGCTGGGCAAGGAGCCCTTCCCCTTCGATCTGCTGTACTGGAACGCGGACTCCACCCGCATGCCCGCGGCCATGCACAGCTTCTACCTCCGCAAGATGTATCTGGAGAACAAGCTGGTCGAGCCGGGCGGCATCACGCTTGCCGGCGTTCCCATCGACCTGACCCGGATCGAGACGCCGACCTTCATCCTGTCCACGCGCGAAGACCATATCGCGCCGTGGAAATCCACCTATGCCGCGACCCAGATTTACAAGGGCCCGGTCCGGTTCTGCCTGGCCGCGTCGGGCCACATCGCGGGCGTCGTGAATGCCGCGGCGAGCAACAAGTATTCGCACTGGGTGAACCCGCGCCGGCCGAAGAGCCCGGACCGCTGGCTGGCCGGAGCGACCGAGGTTGCGGGTTCGTGGTGGCCCGAATGGTATGGCTGGCTCGCGCGGCATTCGGGACCGCAGATCCCGGCCCGCCAGCCGGGCGACGGCAAGCTGAAGCCGGTCGAGGAGGCGCCGGGCTCCTATGTGCAGGTCCGGCTGAAGTAGGGATCGGTCGTAGGGATCAGTCCGCGGCTTCCGCCGGCACCGGCGGAAGCCCGATCCCATCGCTCAGGTAATCGCGCGAATAGCCGTGGTAGCGCCCGGCCACCGTGCCGAAATGCGCGACCTCCTCGTCCTTCATCTGGCGCCAGCAGGTGGCCGGCGACCCGGCCCACATCTCGCCGGCGCGCACGCGCTTGTTGGGCGTGACCAGCGCCCCGGCCGCAACCATTCCGCCGCCCTCGACCACCGCACCGTCCATGACGGTGGCCCGCATGCCGACGAAGGCGCGCGATTCCAGCGTGCAGCCATGGATCAGCGCGCAATGCCCGATGCTGACCTCGTCGCCGATGAAGGTGGGATGCCGGCCCTTGCTGACATGCACCACCGTGCCATCCTGGATGTTCACCCGTTCGCCGATATCGACGGTATGCACATCGCCGCGGATGATCACGCCGCACCAGATGCTGGTGCCGCTGCCGATCTTCACATTGCCGATGATCACCGCGCCCGGCGCGATGAAGGCGTCCTCCGCGATCTGGGGCCAAACGCCGCGGAACGGCAGGATGGTGCCGGCTTTCTGCATGGCTGCGTCCTCAGGGGAAAACGGCGAGTTGTTCGAGCCCGGTCGTCTCCGGCAGGCCGAACATCGCATTCATGTTCTGGATCGCCTGGCCCGACGCTCCCTTGACCAGATTGTCGGTCGCCGCGATCACGATGGCCCGGCCCTTGCGCCGGTCCGGGAACACGCCGATCAGGCAATGGTTCGCCCCCCGCACATCGCGGGTTGCGGGACTCGATCCCTCGGGCAGCACATGCACGAAGGGCTCGCCCGCATAGCGCTTGGCCAGACAGTCGCGCAGATCGGCCACCGTGGTCGCGCCGAGCATCTGGACGTAGCAGGTGTTCAGGATGCCGCGGTTCATCGGCACCAGATGCGGCGTGAAGGAAATCTGCAGCGGCCGGCCGGCGGCACGGCTCAGTTCCTGCTCGATCTCAGGCATGTGGCGATGCGACCCGACGCCATAGGCGTGAATGCCCTCGCTGACCTCGGTGTGCAGGTTCTGCAGCTTCTCGGTCCGGCCGGCCCCGCTGACGCCGGACTTCGCATCGATGACAATCTCGTCGGGATCGATCAGCCCGGCCGACAGCAACGGCATCAACGGCAGTTCCGCCGTGGTCGTGTAGCAGCCCGGATTGGCGCAGAGACGCGCCCCCGCGACCTCCTTGCGATACATCTCGGTCAAGCCATAGACCGCTTCGGCCTGAAGCGCCGGCGCCCGATGCTCATGGCCGTACCATTCCGCATAGACGCCGACATCGAACAGCCGGAAATCCGCGGACAGGTCGATGACCTTCTTGTCCGGCGCCTCGGCGAACAGACGCGAGATCACCTCTTGCGTCGTGCCATGCGGCAGGGCGCAGAAGACGACGTCCACCGCCGACCAGTCGCAATCCTCGATCCGCGTGAGGTCGGGCACTTGGAGCGACGCCAGATGCGGGAACACCGAGCGCATCGGCTTGCCGGCCATGCGGTCGGCCGTCAGAAACGTGATGTCGGCGGCCGGATGGACCGCCAGGAATCGCAGCAGTTCGGCGCCCGTATAGCCGCTTGCACCAAGGACGCCGATACGCAGCCGGTTGCCTGCGCCCGCGCTGTCAGGGGCCATCGCCGAAACCCTCCGGAACCATGCAATCCAAAGACCTCAGGAGGCGGAACAACTAGTGGATCGACAGGGCGAACGCAAGAGATGCCCCAACCCTGCCTATCCGAGTATTCCCCTGGAACGAACGGCGCTATGGTAGGGCCGATGGGGAGCGTATCGGTCCGGAACATCGCAATGCACTGGGGCTCATGCGCCATTCCGGTGGTCTCTGGCCTTGCTCTGACCCCGCCGGCCCATGCTCAGGGCATGACGTCCCCGATCGCCAGCCCGTCCGTGGCCGTGCTTGTCGGCGCGTTTCTGCTCGTCCTGATCGCGCTGGTCTGGGACATCCGCTCGCGGCGGCGGATGCGCAAGCGACTGATCGAACTCAACCACGAGATGGAACGGCATCGGGTCCTGGCCGAAATCGGATCGGACTGGATCTGGGAAACCGACCGCGACCACCGCTTCACCTATCTTTCCGACCGCTTCAGCAAGCTGTGCGGGATGAGCCGCAAATCCGTGATCGGCCGCACCAGGATCGAACTGGCTCAGGGCGACATCGCAGTAGAACCTTGGAAAAGCCACGCGGAAGCCCTCGAGCAGCGCGCACCGTTCCGCGATCTGAGCTATTCGTTCCCTCACCCCAGCGGCCGCATCGAGTGGTTCAGGGTCAGCGGCCAGCCGGTGCACGATCCGGCCGGGCATTTCACCGGGTATCAAGGCACCTCGGCACGG